>JBARBA010000375.1:0-6262 GCA_049792555.1 Anaerolineales bacterium | reverse complement strand
GATCCAGACTTTTATGGAAGACCCCGCCTGCCGTGTCTTCCTCTCCACCGACGCGGGCGGCGTGGGTCTCAACCTGCAAGCCGCCAGCCTGGTCATCAACCTGGACCTGCCCTGGAACCCGGCCGTGCTCGAACAACGCATCGCCCGCGCCCACCGTCACGGCCAGCACTCCTCGGTGCAGGTCATCAACCTGGTGGCCAAAGATACCATCGAAGAGCGCATGTTGGACACCCTGGCCGCCAAGAAAAACGTCTTCGCCACCGTCTTCGGCACGGACGAATCGCCCACTTCGATCAAATTTGCGGATACCGGCCAAAGCCTGCTGCAAAAGCTGGGCGAACTGTTAAAGTCGCCTGCGGAAGTGGAACTCGACCTAGCCCCGGCAGAGGAAGCGGCCCTCGACGCAGCCCCCCAGCCCGAAGCCGCGCCCGTCCCGACCCTCAAGGATTTCGCCGCTTTATTGGTGGACCGCCTGCCCGGAAAAATCCTGCTCGTGCGCAAAGCGCCCACCGAAGGCATCCTGGTCGTCGTCGCGGGCGCGCCGGTCGAATTGCGCCCCTTCGTCGAAAACTGCTTGAGCGAACATTACGTTGACAACCCGCCGCCGCTGCATCTCATGGATTCCGAAGGTTTCCGCTCGCTCTCGGCCTTCATCCCCGCCCTGGCGGCCCCGCCCGCGCCCGAAGACGTGGCCTACCACGCCGTCAGCCTGGCCGCCGCGCCCGCCAGCGACTTGGGCGATGCGCGCCGCAAACGCGCCAACGAAGGGTTGGCCTTCGCCGAAAAACGCCTGGCCCTGGCCGACGTGCTGCTCAAAGGCGGCTTCCCCGAAGAGATGACGCGCCCGCTGCGCGAAGCTCTCGGCTGGGGCTTGACCTCGCTCCTGGCCCTGCACTCCGACCGCGACCCTGCCGCCGACCTGCCATCCCCGCGCCTGATCCAGGCCGAGTTGGTCGAACGCGGCCACCTGCCCGCCGAGTTATCCCAAAAGCTGGCGCAAGTCCGCGACCTGACCGCGCCACCCGAAGCCGGCGAAGAAACCTCGCCGCTCTCGGCCCAAACCGGGCAAACCCTGCTGGAAACCGTCCGCGAGTTGGTTACTCTGACGCAGGAGCAAGTGGTGAAAACAAGTTTGTAGGAGAAGTCAATATGCAAAGCGTGACTTTACATACATACGTTGGGAAAGACGGGATTTTGAAACTGGAAACTCCCATTGGCATCCAAGATGCCGAATTGGAAGTCCTGCTGGTTGTTAACCTTGTCAAAAAGAAACGCGCTGCCAGACCCCAAAAAGCAAAAGGCTGGCCGCCCGGATTTTTCACCGATGTGGTAGGCGGCTGGCAAGGCGAACCGCTTGTCCGTGAGCCACAAGGCGAATATGAGATACGGAATGAACTTAAATGACGTATTTGCTGGATACCAACGCATGTATTGAGTTACTAAATGAGCGCGATACAACCATTGCGCAGAAACTCGCTTTAATTGAGCCGCGGGAAATCCTGGTTTGTTCAGTTGTCAAAGCAGAACTATATCACGGCGCATACAAAAGCCAGCAACGTGACGCGAACTTGCTGGTTTTGCAAAGATTTTTTGAGCGATTTGACAGCCTGCCCTTTGACGACGCCGCTGCCGAGGAATATGGTCGTTTGCGTGCTTTTCTCGCAAAGCAAGGTTTGCTTATCGGTCCCAATGACCTGCTCATTGCCGCCATCGCGCTGGCAAACAACGTCACCCTGGTGACGCATAACACCGGCGAGTTCGAACGCGTGCCTGACCTGCAAATGCAAGATTGGCAAGCCTGAATTCTTATGCCTCGTCTGCTGCTCGCCCCTGCCGGGTACGGCAAAACCGAAAACCTTGTCCAGCGCATTCGACAGTTGCTGGCCGACGAGCCGTTCGCGCCGGTGGTCGTCGTTGCGCCGAACATGATCCAGGCGGCCGGCTTCCGCCAACGTTTGAGCGCGTCGGGCGGCGCGCTGGGGGTCGAAGTCCACACCTTCCACACACTCTACGCCGAACTGCTGACCCGCGCCGGCCAGCCCATCCCGCTGCTGCTCGACCCCGTGCGCATGCGCCTGCTGCGCGACATCGTGGACGACCTGTGCGAACAGGGCAAAATCCGTCATTACGCCGCGCTGCGCGACAAGCCCGGTTTCATCGCGTTGCTGCGCAACGCCATCGAAGAACTCAAACGCGCCCGCATCTTCCCCGAAGATTTTTCGGTTGCCGTCACGGGGCTGGAACCGCGCCTGCAAGAAATTGCCCTGGTCTACGACGCCTACCAAAACTGGCTGCAAAAACAAAACTGGGCGGACAACGAAGGTCGCGGCTGGCTGGCGGCGATTGCGCTGGAATCCAACCCGAAACTTGGGGCGGATACCCGTTTGTTGGCCGTCTCCGGCTTTGACGAGTTCAACCCCACCCAACTGGGCGTGCTCTCGCTTTTGGCGCAGCGCGCCAAAGAAACGCTGATCACGCTGACAGGCGACGTCCAACGCCCGCAGCGCCCCGCGCACCATCGTTTTTGGCGCGCCCAAACGGCGCTGACCGCCAGCCTGGGAATCCTGCCCGAAGCGATGGATTCAACGTCCATGCTGGTTCCGTCACTGGCGCAGGTGGAAGCGGCGTTGTTTGAAAAGACTTCCGAAGTCTTAAAGACTTCGGAAGTCTTTGGTATCGAATTCCTCGAAGCCCAAACCCGCGCCGCCGAAGCCCGCGCTGCGCTGCGCTGGATCAAGGCCCGCATCGTCCGTGACGGCTTGAAGCTGACCGACGCAGCCGTCCTGGCGCGCGACCTGGAACCCTACCGCGCCTTTCTCGAAGAGACCGCCGCCGAATTCGGCATTCCCCTGCGGCTGGTGGGCGGACAACCCCTGGTCGAAAATCCCGCCATCGCCGCGCTGCTTGGGCTGCTCTCGCTGCCGGTGGACGATTGGACGCCGCGCCCCCTGTTGGATGCCTGGCGCAGCCCCTATTTCGACTGGACGGAGCAAGGCATCTCCCCCGCCGCAACTGCCACGCTCGACAAAATTTCCCGCAGCGGGCGCGTGATGCAAGGGTTGGCGCAATGGCGCGAAGCCTTTGCGCTGTGGAAACAGCGCAAGGTCTTTGCCGACCAGGAATCCGACGGTGAGCCGCTGTCCGCCGCCGATGCGCCCGAAGCCGCGTTCGAAGCGTTTGTGGCATCAGTCACCCCGCCGGATATGGCGAGCATCCGCCAGTATGTGGCCTTTGTTGAATCTTTGATTGGGGACGATCTCAATGGTGGGGATGAAAAGGACGGGTTGAACATGATCTTCAACGCGCGCGCCAACCCCGCCACCGCCGAGCGCGACGTGGCTGCCTTGCGCGCCTTCAAAGACGTGCTGCGCGGCCTGGTTTTGGCCGAAGCCACGCTGGGGACCGATTCGCTGACCTACGCCGACTTTTACAATGATTTGCGCAGCGCGACCGAATCGGCCACGTATTCTTTCGCGCCACTGACCGGCCTGATGGCGGCCTCGGTGTTGGATGCGCGCGGACTGTCGCTCCAGGCGGTGGCCGTTTTGGGGCTTTCTGAGGGCGAGTTCCCCAAACAGGAGCGCGAGGATATTCTGCTGCGCGAGAGTGACCGCGTCCTTTTGCGCGCACGCGGCCTGCCGCTCGAAACCCGCCTGCACGGCGACGAGGCGACTTTCTTTTACCAGGCCGTCACGCGCGCGCGACAGCGATTGCTGCTGACACGCCCCTACCTGGCCGAGGACGGGCAGCCCTGGGAGCCGTCCCCGTTTTGGGTGGAGATGCGCTCACGAAACGGAAATCCGGCTGCGGGTCGGGTGCGTCCCGAAGACGGTCTGGACCCGGCCGAAGCCGCCTCACCCGTCGAATGGCAGGAAGCGGCCCGGGATTTCGACATTTCCCTTAAAAATGGGGTCGAAGTTTTGAAAGCGCGCATGAACCCCAAAGCCGAAGGCGTCTACGAAGGCCAGGTTTTTGATTTGAGCGAGCGTTTCGGCGCGTCGCACGGTTGGAGCGCCAGCCGCCTGGAGAGTTACGGGACGTGCGCGTTCGAGTTTTTCATTGCGCACGCGCTGGGGCTGGAGCCGCGCGCGCTGCCCGAAGAAGGTTACGACGTGCGCGCGTTGGGTTCGATGCTGCACAAGATTCTGGAAGAGGTTTACGGCGGCGCGCGGTTGGCCGAAACCGCGCAGAAGGTTTTTGCGACCGCGCCGCAGGATTACGGTTTTCGCCCCACGCCGCTGTGGAAGTTACAACAGGACGAGTTGCTGCGCGCGGTGGAGAAGACCATCCGCGCGCTGGATGAGCTTTCGGTTGGGCACGAGCCGCGCTATCGGGAAGCGAAGTTCGGCATGGGCGCGCCGTCGCTGGTGTTGCAGACCGGCATCGGCGAAATCCGCCTGCATGGCTACATCGACCGCATGGACGTTGCGCCGGACGGCTCGCTGCGCGTGATCGATTACAAGTCGGGCAACGCCACGATTTCGGCGGCGCACCTGAAAGAAGGCCGCCGTTTGCAGTTGCCCATCTACGCGCTGGCGGCGCGCGATGCGCTGGGGTTGGGCCGGGTTTCAAGCGGGTTTTACTGGCACATCCAAAAGGCCGAAGCCAGCAGCTTGAAACTGGAAAAATTCGAAGGCGGCGTGGAAGCCGCGTTCGAGACGGCGGTGGCGCACGTCGTCAAGCATGTCGCCAATATCCGCGCCGGTCATTTTGAGCCGAAAGCCCCCGCCGAAGGCTGCCCAAGCTACTGCCCGGCGGTGGGGTTCTGCTGGCGATACAAGAAAGGATTTTGAGTATGCCTTACGAACCGTTTATCGAGCAATTCGGCGAATTTGGCTGGAAAGAGACGCGTAGCGTCACCGTGTTCGAGAATAACCCATATGGCCTGCCGCCGGATCAGTATGGCCTGATCGAGGCGTATTGCAACGATAAAAACTGCGATTGCCGGCGTGTATTTTTCAATGTCGCTGCGAGAAAACGTGATGACATTGTTGCGGTGGTGTCTTATGGATGGGAAGATGAAGCGTTCTACCGAAAATGGTTTGGCGGTGGCAACGATGAACATACCAATCGGGCAGTGAATAACATGACCGGGCTGGGCCTCAACCAGGCCAGTAAGCAATCGGAGTTAGCGCCTGCCATTATGGCGCTTGTCAAAGATGTTTTGCAAGATCCAAATTATGTTGCGCGCATTAAGCGACATTATCAAATGTTCAAAGAAAAAGTTGACCCCAAACACTTCCGACCATCCGGCGCAGCGAAGCAGTCTCTCCCTGCCAAACCAACCTCCAAAAAACGCCATCGCCCTCGTTCGACCGGTAACTGACAACTGAACACTGCTCACTGAACACTGCTCACTGAACACTGAAAACTGATGACCGTCCTCTCCCAATTCCACTTCAAAGGCCGCCAGGAACAGGCCGCCGTTGACCCAAATCCTGCCATCGCCGTCACCGCCGGGGCGGGGTCTGGAAAAACGCTCTCGCTGGTGGGACGTTACCTGCACCTGCTGGAGCGCGGCTACCCGTTGCGTTCCATCCTGGCGATCACCTTCACCGAAAAAGCCGCGCGTGAAATGCGCAGCCGTATCCGCGCCGCGCTTTCCCAACCTTCAACCGCTTCTTCATCTTTCATCCCTTCGACAAGCTCAGGGCAAGCTCTTCATCTTTCATCCCTTGACTCCGCCCGCATCAGCACCATCCACAGCCTGTGCGCCGAAATCCTGCGCGCCCATCCCGCCGAAGCGGGCCTCGACCCGGCTTTCGAAGTTCTTGAAGAAGGCTTGTCCGCCGCCCTGCAAGCCGAAGCCGTGGACGCGGCGCTGGCCTGGGCCGCCGCCCACCCGCAGGCCGCCGCGCTGTTCGGCGTCTTCGCCGAAAACGACCTGCGCCGCATCCTGGCCGCGCTATTGGGCCGCAGGCTGGACGTTGACTCTTTCGATAAGCTGGATGGGGCGCGACGAAAAGAAAGCTTCTCGACGGCGCTCTCTGGCTATCTTGCCACACAACTCGACTCGCCTGCCTGGCTCGACCCCCTCTCCGACCTGGCCGCGCAGCGCGCAACGGCCCCCGACGACAAGCTCGAACTCGCCCGCCAATCGGTTCTCGCGCGCTGGGACGAGGTCCAGCAGGCGCGCGCCGCCCGAAACTGGGACGCGCTGCTCGCTGCCCTGGCCGCGCTGCGCAAAGCCAGCTCCACGCAAGGCAAGAAAGAGAATTGGGCTGACATCGAAATCGTGCGCGCCGCCATGAACGACCTGCGC
>JBARBA010000374.1:0-10035 GCA_049792555.1 Anaerolineales bacterium | reverse complement strand
ACCACGGAGAGCAGGATCAGCGCAAAAGAACGCGCCACCCGATCGCGCAGGTTGAAGGTCAACGCATAGATTAAAAGCGAAAATGCCGTGATCGCAATCCCGGCTGTAAGAATTTGATTAAGTGTTTGAATTCCCTCCAGCAGACTAGCCGTCCAACCAGTAAACATGCTTCCCTTCCCAGAAGCGCTTTATGCCGTGACCGCCATTGATCTCCGTAGTAGTCACGATCCTAGAGCGATCGCGCAAAGAATAAAGCTACGTCCCTCGTTGCGTAGTATTGATCATTATACCCGCAGAATTCAAAACCCATTTTGAGAATCATGCGAATCGCGGGCTGGTTTTTCGACTGAACTTCAATGACTGCGCGACGCAAACCGCGTTGAACGCCCCAAGCTTCTGCGGCGCCCATTAATTTACGGGCCAGCCCCTGGCGGCGCAAGGGGCGCCCAACAACTACATCCGTAATCCACACAGCATGTGGAATAATTTGATCTGTAAAACGGATGTAAGCGACCGCTTCCATCCCGATCATGGCGCTCAACATCGGGCGAATATGCCAGGTATCAGGCAGTTCTTTCGCCGGGCGCGGATGTTCGAGCTTCACAGTGCGCGGCAGGCGCACCTCGCGCAAATCAACCCCAACCTGGGTTGTCTCACGGTGCAAGTCCAATTGCCAGACGTAATCTGTCTCTATCGTATGGTCAAGCGCAGAAAGGCGGGCCAAGTCAGTGGAAATCGTGGGGCGGATTTCAATCTCAGGCATCTGATCCATTAAGGTGTTGGTGTAGGCGCGACGATACGAACCGGAACAATGCAGGGCGGAAGCGGCGAATCATTGAGGTTATCGGTGACAACCAGACGCAACTGGTAATCTCCGGGAACAAGCTCGGTCGGGTTCCAGGCACCCAACGTCCAGGAATCAGGGGATTCGTCCTTCGGATTGAGTTTGTTTCCCGCTCCAATTGTAGTCCAGTCTTCAGCTCCCTGCCGCGCAAATTCATATTTATAGAAACCGAAGTTTGGCACATTGACATTGCCTGTAATGGTAATTTGGCCGCTAATCTCCTGGCGCGGCGCAGGATAGGTGATGATTAATTGCCCTGGCACGCATCCTGTCGTCCCCGGAGGAGGCAAAGGTGTACTCGCCGCAGATGTTGCTACAGCGCCCGGATCCAAAGTAGATTGAGGCGTCTGGAGTAAATTGGCAGTAGGCGTGAGCAGGAACGTGGCTGCCGGCAAAAAAGGGACAACAAAACTGGCAAGACAAAACTGGCTTAAGCCGATCATTAAAAGCAGGATAACCGTTGCCCCTGAAATTCGCAAGCGCTGCACGGAGAGTTCCTTTTCCAGGCCAAAAACAGACCTGCGCAACTCCCTCCAGGCCTTCCAGGTGGAGCGGATGGCAAATATCGCTCCAAACCCAACGACGGCATAGATAACCCATTCATACGTGACCAGGAAATGAAACAGTGAGTCCACAGCATCCTTTGGTTAAGAGAGATCACAATTCGCGCAAGATTGCGCGCAGGAGTTTTTCGAGTTTCGGGGCAATTACCTTCCCGGCTTCCAAAACTTCCTCATGCGACGTTTTTGTATTGCCATCCAGATTGGCCTTGTTGCTAATTCCTGAAATCCCCAGCACACGCATGCCCGCATGTCGGGCAACGATCACTTCCGGGACGGTGGACATACCCACCGCATCTGCACCAGCGAGACGCAGAAAGCGCAAATCGGCAGGACTCTCATAAGATGGGCCGCTCAACCCAACGTAGACTCCATCTCTTAACGGGATGTGGTGTTCCTGCGCCAAGCGACGAGCAATGCGGTTCAACTCCCGGTCATAGGCCTGACTCATATCGGGGAAACGAGGGCCGAACTGATCGAGGTTGGGACCAATCAGCGGGTTCATTCCGGCCATGCCAATCAAATTGAGATGATCGCTGATCAACATCAACTCACCGGGGGTAAAATCAGGGTTAACTGCACCAGCCGCATTTGTGGCAATCAGAATCTCAACCCCAAGGCGCTGCATCACCCGCACCGGGAAAGTCACTTGCGACATGGAATAGCCCTCATAGGCGTGAATGCGGCCCTGCAAAACCATAACGACCTGGTTTTCAAGACGCCCAAACACCAGTCTGCCGGAATGTCCATCAACCGTTGATTTCGGCCAATTCGGCAGGTCGCCGGATGAGATTAGATCGGGTTCGAGAATGGAATCAGCCAGAGCACCCAGGCCTGACCCCAAAATCAGCCCAATTTTCGGCCGGTAATGTGTGCCGTCGCACACGGCAGCCACAGCTTCATCGACCTGTTCCACTGTAAGAAAAGGGGTATTCACCATATAATACAATCATCTTGATGAGGTGACAGTCACTTGTGTACTTGATAATTTGACGGGGACAGCTCCAGTGACTGTCACCTTTGAGACTTTTTTAAAGATAATGTTGAGTATTGGAAGCAGAACGCCCGGAACGCCACCGGCAGAAATTATACCCGATAACGCATTATAAATTACGTTGTTGCCGGTTGGCGCGCTTCGTTAAAGGATTGTAACGAAAATCCTACTATGCTATACCCGTTACGGTCACAAATTGCGCTTTTTTGTTAAGCGGGAAAGCACAATTTGTGACCGCGGGTATTATATGCTAAAGGGCAAAGCCATGGACCGTACTTTAAACAGCCCGGAAGAAAGAAAAACAGTCCTGCAAGAAGAACTGCCTGAGAAGGGGAAAGAGCAGGATCAGGAATACGAAAAGCTGCTCGCCAGACAGTGGGTTCTGGAACGGCAGCGCATGGCGCAACTGAATCTACTTTACCAATTAAATCTTGAGTTGGAAGGCGTTCTTGACCCGCCTGTTTCAGCGCAGTTGACGGCCAATGCAATTGTCAACGCCACTGAAAGCACGCTGGTCTCCATTTTCCAGTATGACCCGGAACACGATGAATTGGTCGTCATCGCCACGAGTGGGGCGTTGGCTGCAAGCATTCCGCCGGAGTACCGGCAAAGCCTGGGTCACGGATTAATTGGCCGCGCAGCGCGTCTGCGCCATACCCAACTCGCCTCGAATACCAGGCTTGACCCGGACTATTTCAAGTTAGGGAACCAGGATTCGCTGTCAGAAATTGCCGTTCCGTTGCTCATCAAGAATAAATTGCGCGGCGTAATCGCTGTGGATCAATCCATCCCCAATGCGTTCGACGACAGCGACATCAAAATGCTCGAAACGGTAGCCGCCCAACTGGTCACATCCTGGGAGCGCAGTGAACACGACCAGCGTCTGACCAATTTGATTGGCGCCGGTATCACCCTTTCGACTACCCTGGATGTGGATGCTGTCATTCGTGAAATTGCTGAAATTGCCCGCCAAACGCTGGATGCGCGTTTCGTGTTTGTGGCGCTGGCAGATAAGGGCGGAGGCTGCACCCGGACTGCGCACGTCGGATACGCCCCCACCCTGCTCAGTATTCTCAATAGCGACCCGGCGGGCAATACGTTAATCCAAACTTCGCTCAGCAGCGCTTGCGCTTTTCGCTTGCGGGACGTGCGCAAACGCTTCCCCAGCACCCCTACCGGCAACCAGAACCTGCGCAGCCTGTTGGCGATCCCCATCCACCTGAGAGAATCCAACATCGGCGTTATCCTCGCTTTTGGGAAACAAGATAACCTTTCTTTTACCGATAGCGACGAATCGCTGGCATCCCTGCTGACAACGCAAGCTGCCGCTGCCATCGAGACCACCTGGCTCTACCAGGAGCTGCGTTCCCTGTTTACAAATACCACCCAACTCTATCAATTGAGTACGCGCGTAATTCAATCCGAACAACTGACCGACGCCGCAGCAGCCATCGCCGAGACCGCCTATCAAGTCAGCAAAGCACAAGCGGCGGGGATTGTCCTGCTCTCAAAGGGAGAAGAAATCGAGGCCAAAGTACAGATCGACGCGAACGGAATCCATCCCGGGGCGCAGCATCCCATGAATCTAATCAAGCAAGCCATCGCAACCGGGCAAAGCATCATCGTTTCGGAATCGCAAAACCCGACCCGCATCTGCCTGCCGTTGCAAACCCCCAGGCGTCAATATGGCGCGCTGTGGTTGGAAATCCCCGCAGAAGACTGGGACCAGGCGCGTTATTCCGACAACCTGCACACGCTGGCCAACCAGGCGGCCATCGCCCTCGAACGCAGCATCCTGCTGGTCGAGACTCGCAAGCAGGCGGACGAAATCGAAGCGGCTTACCGGGAACTGGAAACAACTTACGACCAGACCCTGGCGGCGCTCTCCTCGGCCTTGGACGCTCGCGACCGGGAGACCGAAGGCCACAGCCTGCGGGTGGCGCGTTTGGCCTATCAACTGGCGCGCGAGTATGGGTTGAGCGTGGAACAAGCCAAAACGTTGGAGCGCGGCGCGATCCTGCACGATATCGGCAAAATTGGCGTCAGCGATAGCGTCCTGCTTAAACCCGGCCCGCTAGACCCGCAGGAATGGCAGGCAATGCGCCAGCATCCCGATATCGGGGCGCGGATTGTCGAGGGCGTCCCCTTCCTCAAAGACGCCATGCCTGTCATCCGCTATCACCAGGAATGCTGGGATGGCAGCGGTTATCCGATTGGGCTGAAAGGCACCGACATTCCATTGATCGCGCGTATTTTCGCCGTGGTGGATACGTTCGATGCGCTGACGACGGACCGGCCTTACCGCTCTCCTGTTTCGGCGCAAGCCGCAATGGAATACATCAATGCCAAATCCGGGACTTCCTTTGACCCCGCCGTCGTCAAAACATTTGGAAAAATGGTTGATGAAGGCATGATTGCAAAAATGACTTAACGGCCATGCTGAATAAACTGATTTCTCCCAAAAACGTTACCGCCCGCGAAACGCGCCATCTTGCCGAACCGGCCGCGCTGACGACCGTCATTTTGTGCGTTTCCTTGATCATTTACGGCATCGGCAGCCTGGCCTCTGGAAACCCGGAACTATGGCCGCTCCTGCTGGGCATCGCAGGTGTGCTCTATACCATCTCGTTTTACTACTACGCAATTGTAAAGACACCCTCCCAGTTGCACAGGTGGAGATGGACGACTGCTTTTAGCAACGCCGTGTGTGTTGCGGCTGGACTGATATTCATTCCCGATCAATTCCGTATCGTCCCGCAGATGGTCATGATCCTGATTGCGGCCATCACAGTCATCCTGTGGGACCGCATCACAACCTATATTTTCCTGGCCCTCACGGTTGGATTTCACGCTTTATTTGCCTATCGGCTCTCGATCAGCTTTTCGCCTTACCTGCTGAACGACTCCACCCTGCTCTTGTCGGGTTTTATTATTGTCGAAACCATTTACCGGTTAACCGAGGCAACCCAAACGCGCATTCAACGCCTGGAATCGTTGAATGAATTTGCCCGAAAAATCGTCTACTCGCTGGAGACCAACGAGGTGCTTTCACTGGTAGGCGCTGCCATTCAGAATGCCATCAGCGCCGATACTTATTTCCTGGGGATGATGGGCAATGATGAAACCATTCAATTCGACCTGATCTTCGATGACGGCGAATATTTTCCGGCCTCGACCATGCCGATCAAAGGCACACTCTCAGGCTGGGTCATCCAGAATAAACGTTCGCTATTCATTCCCGATATGCGTCACGACGTTAATTTTGAAGGGTTTAAGACCATCTCGATTGGGAAAGACAAAACCAACCTGTCGTGGATGGGCGTCCCGATGCGCGCCGGGCACATTAACGGGGTGGTTTCGGTTGGGTCTTATACTCCCAACAGCTTTGACCGCACCGACTTCGAACTGCTCGAAAATCTCGTGCAGCACGCCGCCCTGGCGCTCGACAATGCTTTCCATCACGCCGAAGTTGAAACGCAGTCGCATACAGACAGTTTGACCAATGTATACAACCACAACTATATCGTTGAGATTTTGCGCCGCGAAGCCGAGCGCAGCCAGGCTGAATGCCTGCCCCTCAGTCTGATCATGCTCGACGTGGATTATTTCAAACAATACAACGATCATTACGGGCACCTGGTCGGCGACCAGGTGCTGGTGCTGCTGACAAAAGCCATGCGCACGCACATCAACGCTGCGGATTCGATCGGGCGCTGGGGCGGCGAAGAGTTTGCCATCGCGCTGCCGAATACCGATGGCCTGGCGGCGCTCGCTGTAGCGGGGCGCATCCAGCAAACCATGATTGATCTCCAGATCCAGGGCCGCGACGGCCAAAGCCTGCCCGCCCCCACCGTCAGCCAGGGGATCGCCGTCTTCCCCGACGAAACCGAGGATGTTCATCACCTGATCGACCTGGCCGACCAACGCCTGTACATCGCCAAGGAGCGCGGGCGCAACCAGGTGGAGCCGGGGAAAGACCATTGGAAGCATTTGAAATAATAATCGGCGGTTGAGAGTTCCCTGAGTTTATCGAAGGGTAGGCGGCGGTGCTATCCCGCCGCCGTATCGAAGCCACCTTCTGACAACAATTTCCCAGAATATCGAAATGATACACGTTTTCCCTGATACGGCCCAGTTTCCGGTCATCGATCAGTTCCCCACCCTGCTGCCGTTTAGGCAGCGCCAACACGCCATCTAATCCACGCTCTTTCCCCATCCCCTGAAAGCACCAAAAACCGGCCCATCGCCCTCGGCTCGCGCAAGCAGCGGGGCATCGTATTGCGCGCCCAACAATTTCATCGGTCAAGCATAGGCCAGCCGTAGGGCAAGCGTCAAGTACGTTGGGAGCCTTCGTGATAAAGTAGAGCTACGGGTTTTTCTCTTCTCCTCCTTAGAAAGAGAGCCGGGGTCGGCGTCCCCGGCTCTCTCGATTCTACAAGCAGTGTGGCCGTCAGCCTGTCAGTGTTTCTCAACCGGGGGAAAGTCGTCCATCCGCAGCGGACGCGCATTCGAGTTCATATCCCACTCAATACCAGAATTACAGGTGACAGTCACCTTGCCACCTAGCTGTTTCGTCAAGTCTTAAGGCTGGCTTTGCCTGTATAATACTTGCAGCGCGCCGCGCAAACCTTGATCTTTTCAGCCATTCTCCCTTCGGAGGTGTTTTTGTGGATACCATCACCGTTTCGACTCCGTTTTTACTCTTCGCCGCCACAGAAAAAATGATTTCCCATGCGGGCGGCAAAGTGGCCGCCTCGTTCCGCAAGCCCTTCCGCGTGGTGTTTGCAGAAAAAGCCGCGACATTGACCGGGACAGACGAATCTTCGCGGCGCTGGCAGGCTTTCGAAAGAGTCTTCGCAGCGGCCAAAGAGAAATTTCTCAGGGTGAGCCGCGACCAGGCTACCGCCAGGGTCGTCCTGGATGTTTTCGACGCTTTGGGCGAGGATGCCGCCGCCAATCGCCAATGGCTGCTTTCCCTTTCGGATGAGCTTGAAAAGCTCTCACTGGCCAGCACAGAGCCGGATGTGGATACACTGGTCAGCCTGTGTATCGCCGCGCTCGAACGGAAAGGCACCGAGGCGCCCGCCCGCGCCGACCTGGTCAACGTCACCCGCGATTTTATCGCCCTGCTGCGCAACAGCGTCTTTACCGAACCCGCCTATCGCGAGTTGACCCAAGATCCCGGGCTGTGGGAGCGCCTGAAGACGCGCTACGCCAGCCGCGAGCGCTACCTTACGCACCTCGTCCGCTATTTCCAGGATTTGAATTTCGCCGGCATCCCTGAACCCAAAGACGGGCGGGCGCTGCGCGTCGAAGATATTTTTATCGACATCCAGTCCGAAGTGGAAGTGCGGCCCAATTTGCGCGCCTTCAAAGAACGCGTGCGAAAATACCAGTCGGAAAACGAAAGGCGTCGCGTGGGCAAGAAACGCCCCGAAAAAGCCATGCTGCGTTTGTCGATCAACCAGGCCCTGGCCGAAAACTTGAACATCGTCATCCTGGGCGACCCCGGCTCGGGCAAGACCACCTTCTTGAAACACGTTACCCTGGCCTTTGCGGAAGATCGCCCCGAACGACTGGGGCTGGATGAAAAACGCCTGCCGATTTTTATCCGTTTGTACGATTATGCCGCCAAGCGCGCCGAAAATGCAGACGACGACCTTTCGTTTGTCGATTACTTTGCTCAATTTGCCAACGACCACCTGCAACTGAAACTCTCTCCCGGCTTTTTTGCGGATGCGCTGGAAAGCGGGGAGTGCTGCGTGTGCCTGGACGGGCTGGACGAACTCGGCGCAGTCGGCCTGCGCCGCGAATTGGCCGGCGCTGTGGATGCGCTGGTCAGCCGCTACCCCCGCAACCGTTACATCGTCACCTCGCGCCTGGTCGGCTATGAAGAAGCCCCGCTCGAACGGCGCGAGTTTGTGCATCAGACCATCCAGCCTTTGAACGCGGACGATATCAAGTTGTTTATCGAGAAATGGTATACCACCTGCGAAAAAGACTTGCAGGCCCGCCAGGAAAATATCGCCCACCTGACCAAAACCGTGCTGGAGCAGGATCGCCTTCGGTCGCTGGCCGCCAACCCGCTGATCCTGACCACGATGGCATTGGTGCATCGCATCGACGCCGAGTTGCCGTACGAGCGCGTCAAACTGTACGACAAATGCGTCACCCTGTTGATCGAAACCTGGGGCAAGCAGCCCGGCGTAAAATACAGCCTGCGCCGTCGCCTGCTCGAAAAACTGGCTTATTGGATGCACACCCTGCCGGGCGTCCCTGTCATCGGTGCTTTGGAGTTGCAATTGCGCCACTTCCTGGAGAGCGACCCCAAACTGCAACTGGACGAAGACCACGTGCAGGCCGAAGTGGACGAGTTCCTGGCGCTGGTCAAAACGCGCAGCGGCCTGCTGGTGGAAAGCGGCGCAGGGGTTTACAGCTTCTCGCATCTCACTTTCCGGGAATTTTTGGCGGCCAGTGACATTGAAAAACGGCTGGCGCACAGCAGCGACGCGCTCTGGAACGAAATCCAGCCGCGCCTGCATGACTCGCACTGGCGCGAGGTCATTTTGCTGCTGCTGGGTTCCCTAAACCGCTTTGAGCAGCACAATACCGAACTGGTCGGGCGCATTTACCGCAACAGCGACCCGTACGAGTCGGTACTGCATCGTCACCTGTTCCTGGCGGCGCGCGCGCTGGCCGACCACGTGGAGGTGGAATCCGGCCTGCGCAATGCAATTCTGGACGATTTGCTGGCCCTGGCCGCATCACAGGAACTGGCAAGTTGGGACGCCTTTACTCCCCTGGGCGCGTTGCACGAGGACCGCCGGGCCGTTTTGGGTTTGCTTGCCTTGGCGCAGGACCAAAAAGCCATTGTAGGCATCCGCCTTTTTGCGGCGCAGGCCCTGGGACAATTGGGGCGCGCGGACGACGAGTCCAGGATTTTGCTTGGGCTGGCGCATGACGAAAAAGTCCACGCCGATGTGCGCAGCACGGCCATACAGGCCCTGGGGCAGTTGGGACATGCGAGCGCGATCGTCTTGAGCGGCTTGCTTGAACTGGCGCAGGACGAAAAAGTTTACCCCTATGTGCGCAGCGATGCGGCGCAGGCCCTGGGACGTTTGGGGTGCGCCGACTCTGTGATTTTGAACGGTTTGCTGGCTTTGGTGCGGGACGAGAAAGGCAACGAAAGGGTGCGCCGCGCCGCGGCGCATGCCCTGGGACGACTGAAACATGCCGACCAGGCGATTTTGGGTGAACTGCTTACACTGGCCCAGGATGAAAAAGTGGATCGAGGCGTGCGCAGCGCCGCGGCGCAGGCTCTCGGACGCCTGGAACAGGCAGGCGAGAAGGTCTTGAGCGGCCTGCTTGCGCTGGCCCAGGACGAAAAAATGGACCAGGGCGTGCGCTGCGACGCCGCCGACGCCCTGGGACAATTGGGCTGGGTGGACCATGCCACGCGCGTCCTGCTTGCGCTGGCGCGCGATGAAAAGGTGAGCTTCTGGGTGCGCAGCGACGCGGCCAGCGTCCTGGGACGTTTGGGGCGCGTGGACGAGGCGGCCAATGTCCTGCTGGGCCTGGTGCGCGATGAAAATGTGGACGCCCGGGTGCGCAGCGATGCCGCCGACGTGCTGGGACGC
>JBARBA010000373.1:0-14425 GCA_049792555.1 Anaerolineales bacterium | reverse complement strand
TTTCGATTGCGCGCGCCCTGGTCAAGAAAGCGCCCATCTATATTTTCGACGACAGCTTCTCGGCCCTGGACTGCAAAACCGACGCGGCCCTGCGCAGGGCGCTCAAGGAGCACACCCGCGCCAGCGCGCTGTTGATCGTCACCCAGCGCATCGCCACCATCAAGAACGCCGAACAGATCATCGTCCTGGACGAAGGCAAGGTGGTCGGCAAAGGGGACCACAACGAATTGATGAAATCCTGCGAGACCTATCAAGGCATTGCCTTGTCGCAGCTTAGTAAGGAGGAATTGGCATGACAATGCATAGCAGCACACCTGCACCTGCCGCGCAAGGTCCCATGGGCGGACGCGGTCGCGGCCCGATGGGACGCGGCGGCCCAATGGCCATGATGAAAGGCGAAAAGCCGCGCGACTTCAAAGGCACGATGAAGAAGTTGATCCAATACCTGGGTTCGTACAAAGTGGCGATCCTGGTTGTAATGATCTTCGCCATCGCCTCCACGATCTTTTCCATTATCGGCCCCAAGATCCTGGGCAGCGCCACCACCAAGTTGTTCGAAGGCGTGATGGCCCAGATCGCCGGCACCGGTTCAATCGACTTCGGTTATATCGGCCAGATCATGCTATGGACTCTGGGCCTGTATCTCCTTTCCGCCCTGTTCGCCTACATCCAGGGCTGGGTGATGTCCGGTATTTCCATGAACATCACCTACCGCTTCCGCAAGGATATTTCCGAGAAAATCAACCGCATGCCGCTGCGTTACTTCGACGGCACCAACCACGGCGAAGTCCTTTCGCGCGTGACCAACGACGTGGACACCGTCAGCCAGAGTCTCAACCAAAGTCTTTCCCAGATCGTCACCTCGGTCACGACCGTGATCGGCGTGCTGGTGATGATGGTCACGATCAGTTGGCAGATGACGCTGGTAGCGCTGGTGATCGTGCCGATTTCCATCGCCATCATCGGCGTGGTGGTCAACCAGTCGCAGAAATTCTTCAAACAGCAGCAGGATTACCTCGGCCACCTGAACGGCCACATCGAAGAAATGTACGGCGGCCACGTGGTGATGAAAGCCTTCAACGGCGAAGAAAAAAGCGTCGCACAGTTCGACCAGATCAACACCACGCTCTTCGGCTCGGCCTGGATGTCCCAATTCCTGTCCGGCCTGATGTTCCCGGTGATGAACTTCGTCGGCAACCTGGGCTACGTGGCCATCTGTATTTTGGGCGGCTACCTGGCCATCAAGGGTACCATTTCCGTCGGCGACATCCAGGCCTTCGTCCAGTACGTGCGCAACTTCACGCAGCCGATCATGCAGATCGCCAACATCTCCAACATCTTCCAGCAGACGGCCGCCTCGGCGGAGCGCGTCTTCGAGTTCCTGGCCGAACCGGAAGAAGAACCCGACACGAAAGAACCCGTCCAACCCGGCAGCGGCGCAGGCCGCGTGGACTTCAAGAACGTCCACTTTGGCTACAGCCCCGATAAGATCATCATCAACGATTTCTCCTTCTACGCCGAACCCGGCCAGAAGATCGCCATCGTCGGCCCCACCGGCGCGGGCAAGACCACCATGGTCAAACTGCTGATGCGCTTCTACGATGTCAACAGCGGCGAAATCCTGGTGGACGGTCACAACATCAAGGACTATACGCGCAGCGACCTGCGCTGCATGTTCGGCATGGTCTTGCAGGACACCTGGCTCTACAACGGCCCGATCATGGAGAACATCCGCTATGGACGCTCGAACGCCACCGACGAGGAAGTCATCGCGGCTGCCAAGACCGCCCACGCCGACCACTTTATTCGCACCCTGCCGGAAGGTTACCAGATGGTGCTCAACGAGGAGACCACCAACATCTCCCAGGGCCAGATGCAGCTTTTGACCATCGCCCGCGCCATCCTGGCCGACCCCCGCATCCTGATCCTGGACGAAGCCACCAGCTCGGTGGATACTCATACCGAAGTGTTGATCCAGAAGGCCATGGACACCTTGATGCAAGGCCGCACCAGCTTCGTGATCGCCCATCGCCTGTCCACCATCCGCGAAGCAGATTGGATCCTGGTCATGAAGGACGGCGATATCGTGGAGCAGGGCAAGCACGCCAAGCTGCTGGCAAAGAACGGTTTCTATGCGGAGTTATATAACAGTCAGTTCGAGGGGAAGGAAATTTAGGAAGTATTGCGTCATGCGTATTGCGTAACCGACTTCGGAAGCCTTGCCTGCAGCGCGAGGCTTCCGAAGTTTTTGGTTTATGGGTGAAGCGAGGAGAAATCTCGCAAGAAACCCAATACAGGCGTATAGTGTGGGTATCTTTGGGATGTATTTTGCTATATAAAACTCCCCATTCGTTGCGCTTCGGGACGATATTGCCTGCTTCCTTCGGGAGCAACCGGAGCGGCGGCGTAACATCGGCAACGAAACAAAATATCCCTCGTTCGAGGGATATTTTGTTTCGTTGCATTCTGCCGCAATCCCAATGATGGTTGGCGGAGCAGCCCCGCTCCATTGCGCTTCGATGTGTGGTCGTCTGATCGCTGCCGGGCCTTTTGTTACTTTTTCTTCTCCCATCAGCCCGCGCCGTCGGGCAATTCAGATCAGGCGCAAATTAGAACCATTCGTCGGCGCGAAAAGACTCGGCGAACGGATCGGCAAATTTCACCCCTTCGAGCGTTTGCCCATCCTGGAAATCTTCACTAAAGACAAACGGGATTTGATTCAGCCGGGCAGTTGCCCAGATTTGGGCGTCATAATAGGAGAATTGATGATCGCGCACCCCGCGCGCCGCTTCAAGAACGATCTGGGGAGTCAAGTCGAACACCTGCAACGATGACGCTAAAAGGCTGGCTTCGTCCAATGCTTCGGCGGGAGTAAAAGACGGCTTTAGTTTTCGCAGAGTTGCGCTGACAAATTCGGCCAGGTTTTGGGCGCTGATATACCCATTCTTGAGCGTCGAGAGACGTTCGATGATGAGGCGCGCCTGTTTCTGTTTTTCAGGGGAGTTGTGGTCATAAAAATAGACCAGCACATTGGTATCGAGCAGGATGCGCGCCATCGTTATTGCTCCGCGCCGGGCTTGAACCAGCGAGATTCACGCTCATCATACAGTTCATCGCGGTTCCATCGAAAAGGCTCGCCCTGACCGGCAAACTTTGTTTTGCGCTCCTCGGCAAAAGCCGACATTTTTGCCAGAGCCTTCTGCGCGTCCTGAACGGGCGCGGGCGCTTCGACTTCGCGCGTCAGAGCCCGGCGGATGACTTCTGCCTCGCTGACGCCGCGCTGTTTGGCAAGTCGTTTGAGCAGGGCATCCTGTTGTTTGGGAATGTAGATTTGTTTGCGCACCATATACTCGGACATGGCAGCCTCCTTGATATGTAATACCCGTGGTATACATTGCCATTATACATCGTCCCGTTAATCCCTGGGAATATCACCCATCCTTTCCATTGGTTCCTTCGCGCGCGGCGACCCTTCGGCGTGCTCAGGGCAAGCTGTCGCAATACGACATCATCGGCGGCGCGGCGGTCTCTTTTGGCGTCTGGCAGGGTTTCCCTTCACGCCCGTTCGAGGGGAAAGAAATTCAGCCCCAAAACAGTCACTCCCCCACAACACACAGCCCTGCGGTGATTTCGCCGCAGGGCTGCCCTATTCTCTACTCTCTTTTCTCTACTCTCTGCCCCCTAAATATGCACCGAATGCCCCTCCGCCGCGTGCGCCGCTTCCATCACCACCTCCGAAAGCGTCGGGTGGGCGTGGACGTTGCGGCCAATCTCGGCGGCGGTCAGTTCCATCATGTGCGCCAGCGTCAGTTCGGGCAGCAACTCGGTCACTTCGGGGCCGATCATGTGCGCGCCCAAAATCTCGCCGTACTTCTCGTCGATCACCAGCTTGACCCAACCGGCGTAATCGCCCATGCCGCGCGCCTTGCCGTTCGGCTGGAACGGGAAGCGCCCGATCTTGACGGTATAGCCCTTCTCTTTGGCCTGCGCCTCGGTCAACCCAAACGACGCGATCTGCGGCGTCGAATACGTCGCGCGCGGCATCATCTCATAGTCAAGCGTCACCGTCTCGACCCCGGCAATGTTCTCGGCGCAGACCACGCCCATCGCCGAGCCGACGTGCGCCAGCATCAGCTTGCCGGTCACGTCGCCAACCGCCCAAATACCGGGCACATTGGTCTGCATCTTCTCGTCGATCTCGACAAAGCCGCGCTCACTGATCTTGACGCCCACTTCTTCCAGGCCCAGGCCTTTGGAATTGGGACGGAAGCCGATTGCCACGAGGGCTTGTTCCGCTTCAAGGACTTTGGTCTTGCCGTCGGCGGATACCGTAACCTTCGCCCCCGCATCCGTCGCCTCGACCGCCTCGACCTTGTGCCCGGCGAGCAGCTTGATCCCGCGCTTCTGGAAGGCCTTCGCAAGCTCTGACGAGACTTCCTCGTCTTCGAGCGGCACGATGCGCGGCAGCATCTCGACGATGGTCACGTCCGTGCCGTAGGCGTTCCAGATCGTCGCAAACTCCACGCCGATCGCGCCCGAACCGATGATGACCACCGACTTGGGCAGCTTCGTCTGCAAAATGGCCTCGTTATACGTCACCACCTTCTCGCCGTCGATCTTCCACGCCGCCGGGACAGCCGACTGCGCGCCGGTGGCAACGATGATGTTCTTGGCCGTCAGTTCGCTTACCTTGCCGTCTTTATCCGTCACGGTCAGCGTATCTTTGGACTTGAACGTGGCCGTCCCCATCAGCACGGTGATGTTGTTCTTCCTCATCAAAAAGCCCAGGCCCTTGGTCTGAATATCCGAGACCTGGCGCGAGCGTTTGACGGCTGCGCCGTAATCGAGCACCAGGTTGTCGAACGAAAAGCCGAACTCCTTGCCGCGTTCGCGCAGCGTATGCGCAATCTCGGCGTTCTTCAACAGCGCCTTGGACGGGATACAGCCGATATTCAAACACACCCCGCCCAGCCACTGCTTGTCCACAATCGCTGTCTTCTGTCCCAACTGCGCCGCGCGGATGGCGGCCACGTAGCCCGCCGGCCCCGCGCCAATTACGATCACGTCGTATTCCATATTCTATTGCTCCTGTAAATTGTTGCAGAGATTCTTAAGATCAATAAAATCAGGGTGAGCATTAATCGATATATTTTCAACAGCCCATCTCATATAGCTCTTATAAGGAAATTGCGCCCCCAGGTTTCTACAAACAACTTTCAATAAGTCTTTCCCGTGAAACCAGACAAGATAGTGAGCAGAATCGTAAAACTCTGCTGCAGAAAATTGCTTTCGATAACTTTCCGCAACGTTTTCCAGCTTTTCGACCGAAACGGTTTTTGTTTTTTTAAGATATATGTCAACAAGCCCCCTGGCATTTTCAATACAATTCTCAAAATCCAGCTTGTCAGGAATCTCACCGCTTCCATTAAGCCATGTCGTATTAATTTCCGGCCACCTGTCACCTGGTTTTAAGCCCGCCAAAGACCAGCGAACGGCTTGATAGTCAGAAATCTCATGCGCACTGTTTACAATGATTTCTTGCAATACGTCTCGACTTGGAAGATTGCCTACCTGTCTGTCTGCCCCCACTTTTGTCCAGCCAGCTGCAATCAAATCTGGATCAATAACATAATTTTCGATGCAAGCACAGTAAGTCGTCCAAATTGGTTTTCCTCCAAGTAACCTGATCAATTGAGGATCTTTGGGTGGTTTTATATCAAAATCCCGATCTCGAAACCCAATATAAGGCGGAGTTGATTTATAGGTAGAAAGATAACCATCGATAAAGGATTTTAATCCGTGCTTGCCTCCAGTAGGTACGATTTGAGGACCACTTGCATTGAGCAATCCATTTAATAAAAGATAATCGTAACTATAGTCATCTTTTTCTTCATTGCTTTTTTTGCCTTCACAAAAGATAAAACCGGCGGATGGGTCAGTAACTGGCATTAATCACCCTCCTCCAACCGAATGATTGCATCCTCCGACACAATACTTTCGACGGCATCCGAATGAGTTGTGATGATAAATTGATTGTTTTGCCCCAAGTGCTTCAATGCGCGCAACAAACCCTGTTGCATGGGTGGGTGTAAATGCAATTCGATTTCATCGATCAAGATCACCGAATTATGGATTTCCCAATTGGCAAAGTCGAAAATTAGCGGGAAGATAGCGCGTTCTCCGCCGGACATTTCGGAGAGTTCATATTGTCTTTTCCCATCATAAAGATAAAAACGGGGCGTGTCCAATAGCTGACCAATTTCCGTTTGCGGCACACTGCCTTCAAAGCTCCGATTCGGGAAAATTGCTTTATAAGCTTGTTCCAGTGAACCATACACATCTCTTTGTTCGGGCCGAAGCGACATTCTCCCATCTAAAATATCCTTATGAAAAACTGATAAGAAAATCAATCTTGATCTCAATATTTCAAATGTAGTTTTGTCTTCATCACTAAAAGGCATTAAGCTTGTAGCGTTCCGAATTTCGGTATACCAGAAAACCCCGCCCACCCTTTTAAATGCTGCGCTTGCCGGTACAAATTTTTGGATTTGTTTGGCGTATTCACGTCCCCGAAATTGAAATTGTTCCGGTTTGGTATTTTTGCCAATTGCCACTTGTCCATCTTGAAGCATCATTTTTATCGACGTCGAATTTCCAGGGTCAGTAATATTTTTATTTGATAAACCGGGCACCTTTCTTGCAAATTCGCGAGTAGCATCCAACTCGTCCTGCCCAAATTCGACTTGCAATTCAACCTGACCAGGGAGTTGCCAACTTTTATCGGCCATCTCCAAATTAAATCCCGGCCAATCGAGGTCGGCAGGTTGGGCCAACTGGCGAGTAGCAGTTCCCAACATCGCTGCAATTGTCTGCAAAATTGTGGATTTTCCAGAGCCATTACTTCCTATAAGGACAATTAAGTCTTTTGCCAACCCAGTATCAGGATTTGTAAAAGAGACTTTTTTGTCTCTAAATTTTTTAAAGTGTTTCAAATGAATACTTTGAACTTTCATTCTTTATCCTTTCAAACCGATTGAAAACTGGGATGCTTACGTTTTTTGTCTACAGTATGTAGAAGTCAAGGAAAGGCATATTGTTCTTGCGCCCAAATTATACCGTTAACCCGGATGCTCTTTTTAAACGTAAACGGCCTGCAACTGAAGCAAGTTTGACCTCGGTAACTCGGTTGCAAAAAATGGATAAAAGCAAGAGGCTCAAATACAATGACCGGCAAAAATTACGTCTCTTTGGGAATCTCCCGCCTGCCCCAAAGATAATCTGCTTCTCCAAATTTTGAGCGTATAATAACAGCATTGTTCAGGAGAAAAACAATGAATACCTATCCGTCCATTTATGCAGAGAAAATCTCCCAGGAAATTCACCAGACGCCTGACGAATATTTGCCCACTTTGTTGGAAATCGTGCGCCTGTTCCGCGAAACCGTGACGCTGAAACCCGCCGAGTTAAGTTTTCGCCAGGGATGGGAAGAAGCCATGAAAGGCGAAACTCTCCCGTTGGATGATCTCTGGGTGGATAGAATATCGCATAAACTCGCCGCCCTGAACGAAAACTGAAAGAACATTGCCAATAAGCTGCTTTTCCCAATCTACTTTGAAGTTTTCGACGTAGAATACAGCCCGACTGCTGTCAGAAAGGTGCTTTAGCAATGGATGAAGAGCGGAAGATTACGGATGGTTTAAGCGACATTGAAACTCCTGATTTATTAAAAGCTCTCCCGAATTACTTCGATTTTTCCGGGGATATTAACGCGACAGCCTACTTGACTTGGAGATTCGATGCCAAACGGGATGTTGAAAAAAAATTCTATGAAATTGGAAAGGCATATTTTAATACATCGCTCACACTGATAGATGTATGCTTGGCTGATAATCATGATAAAAAAGCAGATACATGGATTTTCCCTATAATGTTCCACCTTGTTCACGGAATTGAAGTATATCTAAAGGGCTTCAATTCTCAATATCGAATTTATGCAAAACTAAAAAAACAGGAATATCAGGAAACAAAAATCGAGGGAAAACATGATATCAAACAGCTTTGCGAAGTGGCGATATGTCAACTAAAGGAAAACAAAGATAAAGAGCTAGTAAGTGAATTCCTTTTTGTTCAAAGATTTATAGAAATCCTTTATCAGAACACGGAAGATATGACATTTGCACGATATCCTCTCACTGAAAAAAAGGCCGATCATTTTTACGTTAGTCAAAATAAAAATATTACTGTCGATCTAAATGTTCTAAAAGCATGGGCTATTCGTGTATTTCGTATACTAGACAATAGCACTGGATTTATAGATTTTGGAATTGAAGAAACAAAAGAATGGTTATATGAGATGCAACAAGAGTACGGCGATTTATTCGGAGGGGAATGAAAAATGAAATGCGGGCAGGATTTGAATCCAGGAACCCGTATATTGAACTGATCGTGGCGTATATCGAATCTGGCGCGATGAATATTGAATCTATCACGACGTATTTTGAATAAGACACGATAGATATTGAATCTGTAGCAGTATATATCGAATCAATCACGCCAGATATTGAATACGTCATGGCATATATTGAATAGGCCACGACTGATATTGAATCTATCGCAGCGTATATCGAATCAATCGTGATGTATATTGAATACACGTTGGGTTACTGAACAAAACTTGGAAGACAAGCTCAAACCATCGTTCGCCCGCTCCGCGCAAAGTCCTGCCGGAGCGGGCGCTCTCTTTTCTTTCACGTCATGGTTACCGCCAGCACGCTCTACAACGGATATCAAACCGGATAAGCGGATTCAACGGATGCAAACGCAAATCCGTTCCAATCCGCCTGTCCCCGCCAGGGAGTGAATCCATTGAAAGGTTTAAGTGAAAGGGTATAATTCACTCCATGAACCCCGAAACCCTGCTCCAAGCCAAGCGCAACGACATCCTGCGCATTGCCGCGCAGAACGGCGCATACAACGTGCGCATCTTCGGATCGGTGGCGCGCGGCGAAGCCCGGCCCGATAGCGACATCGACTTCCTGGTCAATCTCGAAGAAAACCGCAGCCTGCTCGACCTGGCGCGCCTGCTGCGCGAACTGCAAACCCTGCTCGACTGCAAAGTGGACGTGATGACCGAAGCCGGTTTGCGCCCGCGCATCCGCCCGCAGGTCTTGAAGGATGCGCGTCCGCTATGAGAAGCGAACAACACCCATGACAACCATCCACGTCCCCAGCGAAAGACAAATCATCCAGGAAGCCGCGCAAGTGCTCATGCAGCACATGAGTCCGGCAAAAGCAACCCGCTTCTGGGCCTCCTGGCAGGTTGGCGAAGGGGATTATCTCAAAATCCGCAAGCAATTATTCGGCAAAGAAACGGTTGCATCTCTCTATGCACAGGTTGAGGCGTTCCAGAAAGCAAAAAGATAACAAAGAATACAAACCCAAACTTTTGTTCAAACCACCGCCCGCCCGCTCCGCGCAAAGTCCTGCCGGGGCGGGCGCTCTCTTTTGCTTCACGATATAATCACCGCCAGCACGCTCAACAACGGACTCCATCGCAGACATCGTGCCCGATAGGGCACGCAGGCGCAAATCCGTTCTTATCCGTGAATCCGTGAAAAAGTCCGTTGAAAGAAAGCCACCCCACCTTGAACCCACCGGGAGACAAACAAAAATGCTCTACCCCTTCGCCGACCTGACACCCGAACACCACCCCCAAGCCGGGGGCAAAGGCGCCGCCCTGGCGCGTATGTACCAAAGCGGCTACCCCGTCCCCGACGGCTTTGTCATCCTGCCCGCCGCGTTCGACGGCGACGGACTCAAGCCCGAAGCCTGGAGCCGGGCGCAAACCCACCTGGCGCAACTGCGCAAAGGCCGGGCCGATGCCGCCTTCGCCGTGCGCTCCTCGGCCGGCAGCGAAGACTCCGCCGGGGCCTCCTTTGCGGGCGAGTTCGAAAGCGTGCTGGACGTTCAGACGGACGAAGACGTGCGTCAGGCCATCGGCGCGGTGCGGCGCTCGCGCAACACGGCGCGCGTGCAGGCCTACAGCCGGGCGCAGGGCATCGCAGCCGCGCACGAAATGGCCGTCGTCGTCCAGATCCTCGTGCGCGCTGAATTTTCGGGCGTGCTCTTCACCGCCGACCCCGTCAGCGGCGACCTGATGCACATGGTCGGCAACGCGGTGCGCGGCCTGGGCGAGAAGCTCGTCTCAGGGCAGGCCAACCCGCAGACCTTCACCCTCGAAACCCAGGGCGGCAAATACGGCGGCCCGCCCGAGTTCAAACCGTTTGCCAAACGGCTCTACCGGCTGGCGCAGCGGCTCGACCGTGAACTGGGCTGCCCCCAGGACATCGAATGGGCGCTGGCCGGCGGCAAAGTATACATCCTGCAAACCCGTCCCATCACCACCCTGCGCGCATTCAACCCGGCCACCGGCGAATTCAACTCGTCCCTGACCGGCGATTTCTTGTGGTCGAACGGCAACGCGGCAGAAAGCCACCCGGAAGTAATGACCCTGCTCACCTGGTCAATCCTCCGGCGATGGGGAGAAGGCTACGGGCTATGGTGGAGTCGTTGCCCGATGGTCGGTAATATTGGCGGACGCAATTACTTTAACATCAGCGTTCAGGTTGCGCCGTTTGCCCGCGTGCCAGGCGTCGGTTTGGAAAACGCCATGCGCATTGTGGGCGATTGGTGGGGGCGCATCCCCAAAGAAGTAACCGTTCCGCTGATGCCTTTTTCGCTTGCAGAATTTTTTCTAAAAGTCATCCCGACGATGGCGCAAAATTCTCGGCGCTTTGCGAAATTCACCAGACAAATTCCCGGCTTTGTCAGCAAAACACCCGGCTGGTGCCGCGATATGCGCGGGCGCATCGCACAATTGGACGATTGCGCGGCGCTGGCGGCGCTGTGGCGCGATGAACTTGGGCCGTACTATTATTTCGGCACCACCATGGCCAGCGCCACCAACTCCAGCGCGCAAGTCTTGTTGCAGGCGCAACTCGCGAAACTGGTGGGCGAAGCCGACGCCAATGCGCTGCTTTCCAATCTGGGCGGGCAGGACTACCTGGCCAGCCTCGGCCCGCTGGTCAACCTGGCGCGCGTGGCGCGCGGCGAAATGAGCCGCGCAGACTACCTGGAACAATACGGACACCGCAGCCCCGACGAGTTCGACCTGGCGCGCCCGCAACCGGTGGACGACCCAACCTGGCTGGACCGGCAGCTTGCCGACTTTGCCCGGTCGCCGGTGGACGTGGAAGCAGCGCTCGAAAAACAACGCGTCCACTACGCCGCCGCCTGGGGGCGCTTTTGCGCGCGTTACCCCCGCAAGGTCAGGAAAATCCAACGCGAACTGACGGCGGCTTCCGACCGGGCGCGCTTGCGCGAGGTGGCGCGTTCTGAACTTACACGCCTCATGGGCGTCATCCGCTGCTTTGCGCTGCGCGCCGGGGAGCTGAGCGGCCTGGGCGCAGACGTCTTCCACCTGACGATGGACGAACTGCTGGCTGCGTTGGGCGGAGACCGCTCGGCCTGCGCCTTCCTGCCGGCGCGCAAGGAAACCTACCGGCGCTACTGCGCCCTGCCGCCCTATCCGCCTGTCATCAGCGGACGCTTCGACCCCTTTGCCTGGGCCGCCGACCCGCAGCGCCGCGCCGACGTTTACGACGCGCACGTCAGCCTGCCGCTGCCCACTTCCAACGTCGTCACCGGTTTCCCCGGGGCGGCGGGCGTGGTGGAAGGCTGCGCGCGACGCATCGACCACCCCGAAGACAGCGCCCTGCTGCAACCGGGGGAAATCCTGGTGACGATGATTACCAACGTCGGCTGGACGCCGCTCTTCCCGCGCGCGGCGGCCATCGTGACCGACATCGGCGCGCCGCTTTCGCACGCCGCCATCGTGGCGCGCGAGTTGGGCATCCCGGCAGTGGTCGGCTGCAACGACGCCACCATGCGCCTAAAAACCGGCGACCGTCTCCGGGTGGACGGCGGCAAAGGCACGGTGGAGATCCTGGAGTCCGGTAACGGATATCAAGCGGACAAACTGACGTGTGCCCTATCGGGTACGTGTGCCCGATAGGGTACGTGTGCCCGATAGGGTGCGTATCCGTTTGTCCGCTTAAAAGTCCGCTACCTAAGGAAACCCTGAGAGCGCCGGGAGAGCGCATGATTTGTAGTACAATTTTCCCACACGGAAAAATATGAAAAAAATAATCACCTCTTACTGGTTCAATATCGTCAGCTGGGCAGTCACTGCCCTGATTGTGGCGAGCCTGCTCGCTTCGGCTTTTTGGTACGTCAACAACCCGTTTGCGGCTGTGTCTGCCGCGCCGAAGACCGCGCCCGAAACCTTGCAGGCCATCCCCACCAGTTCGGCCATCGACATCTCCCTGTTCCAATTACCGGCCATCCAGCGCAACCTGACACTGAAGACCATCATCCCGACGCGCCCGCGTTACGACGTGATCAAACATACCGTCCAGCGCGGGGATGCCATCAGCCTGATTGCCAAAGAATTCAACATCAAACCCGATACGCTCCTGTTTTCGAATTACGATGTGCTCGAAGACAGCCCCGATAGCCTGCAGCCCGGCCAGGAACTGAATATTCCGCCCACCGACGGCCTCCTTTATAAATGGCAGGACGGCGACACGCTCGATAAAATCGCCGCCCAATACAAGGCCAAGCTGGACGATATTCTCCATTGGCCGGGTAATAACATCGACCTGACCGACCCGATCATCAAGATCGGCCAACTGATCATGCTGCCGGGCGCAACCCGTGAATCGCGCGCCCAGGTCATTCAAACTGCCGGAGGCGGCGGGGGTTCCACCGGCTGCCCGGGCAGCGGCAACGTCGGCCGCGGATTTTTCGGCTGGCCGGCTGCCAACCATTTCCTTTCAGGAAATGACTACTCTGCCGGTCACCCCGGGATCGATATTGCC
This sequence comes from Anaerolineales bacterium, assembly GCA_049792555.1. Lineage (GTDB taxonomy): Bacteria > Chloroflexota > Anaerolineae > Anaerolineales > Villigracilaceae > UBA5195. The sequence continues at coordinate 1,487 of JBARBA010000373.1, read as the reverse complement.
GTCAGCGAAGGCGAAAATATCTACGCGGCAGATAGCGGCGTGGTCATCATGGCGCAAGGCGGCTGGAACTACGGCTATGGGAACGTGATCGAGATCAATCACGGCAAAGGCTTCGTGACCCTTTACGCCCACTTGAGCGCAATCCTTGTCGGCAAATGCGACAACGTCGGCGCCGGGCAGGTGATCGGGTCGGCGGGCAATACCGGCAATTCGTTCGGCACCCACCTGCACTTTGAGATCCGCCTGAACGGCACGCACGTCAACCCCTGGGATTATCTCCCTTAAAAAATCATCAAACAACCAAACACGCCGCGCACCCGCAAAAAGGTGCGCGGCGCGTCATTACAGCCCGGTATGGACAAATTGAAAACCGCAAGACCGGAGGAACCGATGAATATTGAAACACCCCATGAGCAACCGCCCTCGAAAAACCCAAACAGGAAGGTGTGGTGGATTGTCGGCGCGGGATGCGCCCTGGCGTTATGTTTCGGTTTGATTTTGGGTGGGGTGGGCATCTACGTCGCGTACAAGACGTTCTTGTCGCCGGCCCTGGCAACCGCCCAGGTAAAAAGCAATCTGCGCTTAACCCCCGTGACATACCATCTCCACCCTCGCCCCAGCGGCGCATCCCTGGGAAATCCAAATGCGCAGGTGAAGATGATTATTTACTCCGATTTCCAGTGCCCCTATTGCATGATTTTTTGGCGCGACACGGAGGAGCAAATCTTTCGAAATTACGTCTCCGACGGGAAGGTCTATGTCACCTATCGCTCGATGGGTGAATTCCTGGGAACAGAATCGCAAAAATCGGCGGAGGCGGCGTACTGCGCCGGCGACCAGGAAAAGTTTTGGGAATACCACGATGCGCTATTTTCCAACCAGGGAGCAGAAAATTCCGACGCTTTTTCGAACGCCCACCTGGAGGCCTTTGCGCAGAGCCTCAATCTGGACATGACAGCCTTCGACGCCTGCTTTTCCGGCGGAAAATATACCGAACGGGTGAAGAAAGACCAGGTTGACGCATTTGCTGCGGGCATAAAATCTTCCCCAACCGTGTTGATAAACGGACAGATGGTGCAGGGCGCACAGGCCTATGAAGTGTTCAAACAGGCCATCGACGCTGCGCTGGCAAAGCAGTAAGCGCCTGAAGGTTTTCGGTAAAATAAAAACGAGGCATCCCATATTCTGGATGGCCTCGTTTTCGTTTAACGGTTCCCTCATAAGGATTCCGCGTTTGTGTCACTTGTCGTCGTTGACGCGGTTGTTATTCCCCACCGTAATATTGCCGCCCACGTCGCCATCCACCATAATCCCGCCCGCGCCGACGGCCTTTGCGCCCGGCCCTTGGGCAATTGCCCCGTCACCGCTCAGTTGCACATCGATGGCGGCTTTTTGCCCTGCCAGCAAGCCATAAGCGCGCGAACCGGGCTGGAGCGTTTTCAATTTTTCGATAATTTCTTCCAGGTCTTTCCTGAGTTGTTCAAGAT
>JBARBA010000372.1:0-17752 GCA_049792555.1 Anaerolineales bacterium | reverse complement strand
TTCTTGAACACGTGCTCTTGAGCGGTAGCAGCAATCAGGCCATACTTGACATCCATAGCAGGGTAGATCATTTGGGCGGAGAAATAAACGCTCAGACCGGGAAGGATTACATCGGGGTACACTGTGTTTTACCGCGAAAAGATTGGCTGACGGGACTGGAGATCCTGGCGGATGTTTTGAGCCATCCACGCTGGGATGAACAAGCGCTCGAACGTGAGAAAAAGGTAATTCTTGAAGAGATTAGGCGCGCCCGTGACCAGAGCCGGGCCATTCTGGCTCTTTTCGCGGCCACCATTTGGGAAAATCATCCCTTAAGCAATCCTATCCTGGGTTTGCCCGAACACATTCTCCTGGCCGGGATCGAACACTTGCAGCAAATGTATACGCGGCATTTTACCGCCCCCAACATGGCAATCGCGGTGTGCGGCGATTTGGATCACGATGAAGTGCTCCGGCAGGTCGCTGGCCGATTCGAAAATCTGTCGCGCGGGCCTGAATTGCCTCGTTTTTCTGCTTATTGTCCAAATGTATCGGAACCACTCCACACACATCTACAGCGTGAAACCGGGCAAGTCATGATGATGTTGGGGGTACCGACCGTCAGCATGAACCATTCGGATCGTACTTCGATCAAGTTGCTTGAGCGTATGTTGGGCATGGGTTTGGGGGGGCGTTTGTATCGCCGCCTGCGCGTCGAACAACAAGTTGTCTATTCGGTGACAACCGCGGCCGCCAACTACGAGGATACCGGCTATCTGGCTGCGCAGACCATTTGTCATCCCAAAAATGTTTATCGCGTTCGAGATGTGATCCTGGATGAGTTCGAACGCCTGTCGCACTTCGATGTAAGCCCTGAAGAATTAAACAACGCAAAGTTAAACTATGCTGGCAACTTGTTGCGTCATTTCGAAACGAATCTGGCAATTGCCAACATCGCTGCCATAGAAAGTTTATTGAGCAGGCTCGAGCCGTTTCCCGAAAGCCTTGAGAGGATTCAATCTGTAACCTTGGATGATATTAATCGAGTCGCACAGCATTATTTGACCTCCCAGACTTATGTTCTGGCAACGTTGGGGGCCAGCATCGAACACGAAACGGTTTAATTCAGATATTCGCAACGAGGAGTTCCCTTGCCATGACAGCAGATTCAATCGCATCAACGATAGAGACAAACAGCGATCAACCAACGCCGCTAAAAAAATTATGGGCCTGGTTGAAGCAACACGTCGATTTCACAAAATATATTCCTGTGCCATGCTCGGGTATGGTTATACAGGAATTTACCGGCAAAAAGGGGGTGTACTATGTCGCCAAGAGTCCCAGCGGCCAATACCTAAAAATGGAACCGCCCGACTTTTTTCTTTGGTCGCAAATGGATGGCAAGAAGACCATTGCTGATATTACGGTGGCCTATTTTCTTGCGTTCAAGGCCTTTGCTTTCGCGCGTATTCGCATCCTGGTGCCGAACTTAAGACAAAAGGGCTTCCTGGAAGATCCGCCCACCCAGCTTTATGGGAAATTGGAACAACACTTTCGAAACCAGAACAAAGTTTCTACCACAGGAAATCGTTTTGTACAAGCTTTCGTGCAGCGCACAATATCCATCCGTGGCTTGGATGGCATCCTTACCCCAGCATATCAAGGCTTTGTGAGATTCTTCTATTTGCCTGCGATAACATGGTTGTATTGGTTCATCTCGCTTGCAGGCATGGGGTTGTTTATTTATACGCTTGTTCAAGGAAAATACTCTCTGCTGGATATAAAAGGTACGATAGGCCAGGATTTGGTTCTACTCTACATCGGGATCATTGTCAGCGCTTTTTTTCACGAGGCAGCCCATGCTTTTACAGTCAAGCATTATGGACGCGAGGTGCGCGGCGGCGGCGCAATGATTTACATGGGGTCTTTGGCGTTTTTTATCGATACCCAGGATATTTGGCTGGCGCCAAAGAAAGCGCGGATTGCTGTTTCGTGGGCCGGACCTTTCATGAATTTGATCATAGGCGGAATTCTAACTTTTATTATTTTCTTTTTCCCAAACCTGATACTGAATGGTCTACTCTTTAAGTTTTCTTTTATCATGTTTGCGACCGCGATTATGAACTTAAATCCATTGATTGAATTGGATGGTTATTTTATCTTGATGGATTGGCTTGAAATGCCGTCGTTGCGTAAACGTTCCCTAAGCTTTTTGCAGGAAAAACTGTTCGCAAAAATCAAAGCCCGTGAAAAATTTTCGCCCGATGAGCGCATTTTCCTGATATTTGGTTTTTTGGCCTTGTTATACACCGTTTATACGCTTGGCGTCGCCGCGCTGGTTTTTAAGAATATGATTTTGGGTATGTTGATTGGCATGTGGAACAGCCCAAATATATTGCTCAAACTTGCAGCAGTTGCCATCGTGTTGGTTGTGGTGCTGCCAATTCTATATGCTTTGCTAAGTCGCGTTTTTCAGTTTGTTATGAAAGTGATCGGTTGGTTGGTTGCCAAAGGTCTATTTGCGAGCAATCGAAACGTGGCAGTTCTGCTGTTGTTGCCGGCGATGCTTGCCTATGGAGTGCCGGGATTGCTCGGTTATGGCTGGGAAGCCGCCGGGTTTGTAGACTTGGGAATTTTGCTCGCAGGAGCGATTGTCCTGTTGTGGATTGCCCGACACTATGATCGCTCCTCGCTTCAGAAAGCGATACTGGCCCTGGGAGCGCCGCTGTTCGTGTTCCTCGCGGAAAAATTCACCATCTTCCTTTCGGAGTGGCATCTTATCGGCCTTGCTCCCATCTCATTGATGCTGTTACAGACAGCAGGCATTTTAGGCTATATCTTTATGACGTATTTGTCATTTGATGCAGATAATCTCAAATTTGCATCGAGGCTTGAGCGCACCTTGACTGCGGCGTTATTGATCCTGGGGGTCGTCGTTGGCCCATTGGTCTCGGTCGAATTATTAAATCAGGCGCTGCCGTTTGAAATCGCCTTGCTCGCCGGAATGGTTTCCGGAATAACCCTTGTCAACCTTGGTTTATACATTCCCATCCTGGGCAGTTTTTGGAACACACAATTCAGGTATACCTGGGTGTTCATTGGGCTTGCGTTTGTGGTTACGGGTGGTATGGTCGTTTTGAACACATTGTTCGCGCCATCCGATGTAATAAGCAGATTGTTTTCCCTGGGGGGGACGTTGGGTGATACTTTCCTTGTCGGCGGCATTTTGCTATACCAATTGACGCAAACAGGGACCAACATGCAACCATCTCCCAGCGAATTAGGCGCCGGCGCTAACCTTGCAACGCAACTCACCGGGACCATCCAATACCTGACCGAAATATTGTTGTTCCAATATCGGTCTCTGTTCGGAGAAAGACGTTTGGATACTTTACAACGCACGCTCAACGCAATGAGCGTATCGGCGCGCTGGGGTGTAATGGTCGATCGAGGCCATTTGACGGTTTATGCTCATTTAGAGGATGTTTCAGTACCCAGCCTGGCTTTGGTTTACCAACAATTTATGGATCAGGTTGTAGCGTTACTTGAACAAGGCGCCGGGCAACGTATTGTCAGGCAAACCTTGCAACGGGCATACGACCGTTTGCCCTGGGAAAACCGCGAAGTGCTCAACGAGTATGTTTTGTCCAACACGACTTGGGGAAATTGGCTATCTCACCAATTCAAAGAAACCCAACAGGATCACGTCGCCCTATTGGGGACTGTTCCGCTTTTCTTCCAATGCAATCCCGAAGAAGTAAAAGCCATCAGCGCGCGCACCATCGAACGCGCCTATGCGGCAGGTGAAACGATCATCCGCCAGGGCGACACCGGAAACGAGTTTTTCATCGTGAAGAGCGGCAAAGTGGCCGTGTGGCAGAAAGATGCCAACGGTTGGGATCGTTTGGTGAACGAACATAGCCGCGGCGGCACTTTTGGCGAGGCAGCTCTTCTGCACGACGCCCCGCGGAATGCTACTTGCATCGCCGTTACTCCGGCCACAGTGCTGGTTCTAAAGCGCAAGGAATTCCAACTGGTGAAGCATTTCTTTGAAATCAAGGAGAAATTGGAGAGTTCGATCCAAAACGTGCAGGTCTTGCGCCAGATTCCCTTCTTTGGAGAAACTCCCCCCGAACAGTTGAAACAGATTTCGTCCCGTTTAAAGACCGAGACCTTTGCTGCCGACCAAATGGTGATGCGCCAGGGAGAGTTGGGAGATAAATTCTATATTATTGCCAAAGGACAGGTCGAGGTTAGTGTTGTTCGCCCGGATGGTCAGGCCGACGTTATTGCCCGGCGGGGGCCTGGTGAATACGTGGGGGAGGTGGCCTTATTGATGAATATTCCTCGCACGGCGAGCGTCCGCGCGCTGGGTGAGGTAACGTTCCTGACCCTGACGCGGGAAGAGTTTTTAGAGCTTGCAGCTCAAGCCCCCGAATTCCACCAGGGCCTTGAGCGCGTCAGCAGCCGCAGAATGCATGAGTTGCAATATAGAAGTCTTGAAGACTCACCCGCTCTGGCCGCGGCATAAAGAATCAACTGACCCATGCTCAAGATTACTTTGTTTTTCCCTCCGCCCAATAACTTTTTCCAGCCGTACACCAGCCTTCCGGCGTTAACGGCTTATCTGCGCCGGGAGGGATATGCCGTTACACAGCGCGATCTTAACATCGAGGCTTGCGAATATTTTCTGACAAAAAAGCGTCTCATCCAGGCGCGCAAAGCTGCGGTCGAAAAACTGGATTCGTTCAAAGGAGAAGACGAGGAGAATGATCCAGAAAAGCATATCTTGCTGCGGGTTTTGTTGAGCGCAGATTATGTCATCGATCATATCGACGAAGCGAAGAAAGTCCGCCACAGTCCAGTCGAGTTTTACCGGTATGATCGCGCCGTTTGGGCAAGTAATGTCATTTCTCTCGCGCGGGCCTTGATTTCTGCGGAGTATTATCCGGCTGAGTGGGGGACGGACTATTTCGTGATGGATAACACGCTCACTATTCAAGGTCTGCTGGATGCGGCAGAGAACAGAACAAAAAACATATTTTTGAGTTTTTTTCAAGAAAGTACCATTCCTTCAATCCAGGCAGATCAACCGGACCTGGTGGGGATTTCGATCACTTACCCCGGACAATTGTTTTCGTCTTTGACATTAGCGTATTTGCTCAAAAAACATTGTCCTGGTATTCACGTTTGCCTGGGTGGCGCGTTCATTTCCACCATCAGTGCAAACATCCAGCAAAAACCTGATTTCTTCCGTTTTGCCGATTCGTTGGTGGTTGGGGAGGGAGAACATGCGCTCCTGGCGCTTGCCAAAGCCATCGAAACGGATGGCGATTTGAGCGGAGTCCCTAACCTGATGTATCTGCAAGGGGACGAAATGAAGGTAACTGAGCCATTTACCGAAGATGTCAACGAATTGCCTTGCCCCGATTACGAAGGTTTGCCCATTCAATCGTATCTGACACCAATGATTCGCGTGTTGCTTCCCACCGAGCGCGGCTGTTACTGGCGTCGCTGCGCCTTCTGCCGGATATCCAGCTCGATGGGAACCTATCGGGCGCGCAAGATAGATCTGGTCTTGAAAGATATGCAGCAGTTAAGTTCTCAATTGGGCACGCGAGTATTTTTTCTATCGAATGATGCCATGCCACCTGCCCGGATGAAGACCCTGGCCCAGGCGATCGCTCAAAGCGGTCTGAACTATCTCTGGCAAACCGAAGCGCGCCTCGAAAAGAACCTGACCCCCGAAACCTGCCGCCTGCTATATCAGGGCGGTTGCCGGCGGTTGTTGTTAGGATTGGAATCCAGTGTCCAGCGAGTGTCGGACTTGATGGATAAAGGAATTGCCACAGATCAGGCGGGACAGCTTGTCCAAAACTGTTATCAAGCGGGTATTTCCACCCACCTATTTCTCATGGTGGGCTTTCCCAGCGAGACCCGACAGGAAGCGGGCGAGACATTAAATTTCTTCGCGCAGAATCACGCTGTTATCGATACTTTTGACTATGCCCGATTCGTTTGCCCCGAAGGCTCGAAAGTGGTAAGAAACCCTGAAAGATACGGGGTCGTAGAATTGGAACAGCCGAACACTGATACTTTGTTGAATATGAATGGTATCCGTTTTAAAACCGTTTCTGGTATGATCGATGCAGAGATAACCCAACAAATTTCAGACGGTATGCGTTTCTTTGAGCGATATCCGGAGTATTGCAGTGGATCACACGGGAATAATGGAGTGTCGGGAGCGCGGGTCAGTGAAGGTCTCTATCTAAACTATTTGGTACACTTCAATGACCAACGCCCCAAAGAGATGCTGGCGCATTTCCAAAGGTCAACCCTTCCCAAGATAAAAGATCTTCTCGATCTCATTCCAAGACCTGCCGAAGGGCTGCGCCATCAGATTTGTGATAACCAGGTTGTGATCCTTTTCAATCCTCACAGCGCTGAAAGCAATACCTTCCCGGCAGAAGCATTTACCTTGCTCACCTTAAGCAAGGATGGCAATACGGTCGGGCAAATATTGAATACCCTGACCGCCAATTGCGAAACGCTCGATTTGATCAAACGTTATTCGCGAGGTTTAAACCTGTGCAAAACGTTGATCGCCAAAGGTTACCTGCAACTGAACGAAATGGTCTGAAACATATAATACCCCCGGTTGAAATTGCGTTTTTCCCCTTAAGAAAAAAGCGCAACATCGTGCCCAAACTTGGGTATTTTCAACCGCGAGGGGTATATTTTTGAACCCGGAGGATTTTTATGAACTGTTGGCATTGTGAACGACCTGCACACGCTATTTGCCGTTTTTGTGGACGGGCAGTCTGCCGAGATCACGTGCAGAAAATGCCCTTTATCCTGGAAATATATGGCCCGAACCAGGATGGCGGCTACAAAGGACTGGTGGTGCCGGAAGTGGTCTATTGCGGTGTTTGTAAACCGCAGGATGATCCGATAAAACTCGACCCGTTGAAATAACCTAACGCCCCATGTTATTCGCCATTATTGCGGTTCACGTCGTCACCGATTTTGTGTTGCAACCAGATTGGATGGCGACGGCCAAACGTCAAAATATGGGAGTCCTGGCGCTGCACGCGCTCATCACCGGCTTGGGTCCCATCGTTTTGGCGTGGCTGATCTGGCCTGTGTTATGGGCGCCGGCGATTTGCCTGATGTTTCTGCACTTCCTGATCGATTGGGCAAAAATCCGCACGGATCATTATTTCAAAGGCGGCCCGATGCCCGGCTTTCTCTTGGACCAATTTTTCCACCTGTTGTCTTATGGTCTTGTGCTGGGTTTATTCGGCTTGCTGCCTGTGAATGAGTGGACTGACATTTTGGCTGCAATTATACAAAACCAGGCCATCATCTTCCGTTACGTGTTTGCCTATAGTATGAGCATTTTCTTCGGGTATGTGCTGCTCAAAGTCATGTTTGCCGGGCATCCTGTTCCCCAGGATAACGTTGATAGCCATTGGGTCAAATATATAGGCATGTTCGAGCGCGGATTGATCACCACGTTTGTGGCATTGAGCCAGTTCCCCCTGATCGCGTTGGTTGTCGCACCGCGAGTCGTGTTCAAATTCCTCCATCTGCGCGAACCGCTTTCTCAACAAAAATTTGTGTATGAGATATTGATCAATATAGCGTTGGCAGTCGGAATGGGCCTGTTATTACGTTGATCCCTGAAAATCTGAGAGAAAGCCTGCATGGTAGATTTTTCCTCATCCATCAATTGGGAATCGCCTGAGAATGCCTATGCCCAATTGGGCGCAATGAAAATGACCTCAGCCGAGCGCCGTCATCTTTACAAGGCATTGCGGCCTTATTTATCGCCCTTACTCATTGAAGAATATCTGCAGCCGACAACAGCGCCACCGCCTCGCTATCAGTTTTATGAAGGCTCCATCTTGTTTGTGGATATCTCCGGCTTTTCGGCGCTCACGGAAGCATTGAGCGTCGACGGTAAAGTAGGAGCAGAGCAATTAACCGAAATTATCAATCGTTATTTCACCGAATTATTAAACGTCGCTTTCTTGTATGATGGCGTACAAATCAAGTTTGCGGGAGATGCTGTTTTACTTTACTACGGGGGAAATTATCATGCCGAGCGGGCTGCCGAATGCGCACTGCACATGCAAAGCAAAATGCAGGACTCCGAAACGGTTCACACCACACGCGGCGACTTCCCGCTGTATGCGCACATCGGGATCAATAGCGGCAAAGTTTTTAGCGCCAGTATCGGTTCCAATGAGCGGCGTGAATATATATTTTCCGGGCCACCCATTCGAAGTGTTTTACGGGCGGCAGATTTGGCCGGCGCAGGGCAAATTGTGGCCGCCGGCGAATTGGTTGCTTTGCTGCCCAACGCCAAGACGACCCCTGTAGCCAATGCCGATGGGTTCCATTTGCTAAAAAGTGTCAATCGAATGCGCCCGAAAGAAACGCTCGGCGCTACAGCCTCATTTTCGCGTCAACCCAGATCAAGCGAACTCGCCGATTTGGCCAGTTACCTGCCGTTTCCCCTGGTGCAGCGGATTCTGGCATTCCAGGATGATGTGTCATTCATCGCCGAACATCGCCTGGTCACGATTTTGTTTATTCGTTTCGATGGTTTGGATGATTTACTTGCATCAGGGTCGCCTGAGCAATTGCTGCAGGAACTCCAGGATTATTTCTTGATGGTTGAAAATACCGTGAAGTATTATGGCGGCGTGATCTCCAGGTGTGATCCGGCCGAGTTTGGCGACAAATTGCTCATCCTGTTCGGCGCTCCGGTCAGCCACGAAAATGATGCTGAGTATGCGGTGCAATGCGCGTTGGACTTGAACTCCAACCTCGCTCGTCTGAACTCCCATATCCACCATCGGGTTGGCGTCGCCACCGGCCACGCATTTTGCGGCGATGTCGGTTCGCGCTGGCATAAGGAATATACCGTCATGGGGAATGCCGCCAACCTGGCTGCGCGGTTGATGAATAAGGCGGGAGATCATCAGATTTTCGCCAACGCGCTCACGCTGGAGGGTTCAGCCGACCAGGTGGTTGCTGAAGCTTTGGCCCCGATCAAAGTCAAAGGTTTTTTGGAACCCGTCCAGGTCCATCGGTTAATCCGCTGGAATACACAGTCGAGGGTGGCAGTCGAGGATAAACCGCTTAATGGATTGGTTGGGCGTCAGGGAGAAATTAGTTTTGTAAGGAGAATCTGCTTAAAGGCGCTCAGTGGTCAAGGGCAGGGATTGTCCATCACCGGGCCTTCGGGGATCGGTAAATCATTCCTGACGGCGGTTGCCGTGGATACGTGGCAGGAAGCGGGGGGGCGTGTGTGCGGGGGAGCCTGTCAGGCGTATGGGGAACGAATCCCCTATCTCCCCTGGGTTGCCATTTTGGAGGACTTCTTCGGGCTGGAAGCGGCGGACGGCCCGGACACGCGCCGACAGAAAGTTGCCGAGTGCGTCTCGGAATTGGTCCCGGCTTGGAAGGATCGATTGTATGTTCCGGGAAACATCTTGGGCCTGGCAATCCCAGCCGCTGTTGAGATCGACCCTAATCTGTACCAACAGCAGCTTTACAGTTTTACGCTTAACCTCCTGACGGCTTTTGCCCGAAAGACGCCTTTCCTGCTGACCGTCTCGGATTTGCACTGGTGCGACCAGGCCTCGTTGGATTTGATCCGGCATATTATGCGGAACATCCAGGGGGAGCGGATGCTGGTGTGTGTCAATTACCGGGTCGGGGAAGGTGTCCAGCGCTTTGAGTCTTTGGGGGCGGGGATGATGGAAGTTAATTTGAAGGGATTGTCGCAAACGGCATGTCGTGACTTCATCAGCTCGTTGCTCGATGGGAAAGCTGCCTCCGCTCCATTGTTTGAGCAGTTGTGGCAGGCGTCGAGGGGCAATCCGCTTTTCCTTCAAGAGATTATTCGGTATTTGCAGGATCAAGGGGATATCTATTTCGATACAGCCGCCGATTCTTACGTCCGCCGTGATGACCTGGCTGCCGTGCCCATTCCGGGTTCCCTGGAAAAAGTCATCATCAGCAACCTGGACCGGCTCGACGAAAAGAGCCGCCAGGTCTTGAAGATTGCGTCGGTGATCGGCAGGGATTTCCCGGTGGATGTTTTTAAGCCGTTTTACCCATCCGACCATTTGCAAGATGTCTGGCAGGGTTTGGTGAAAAGGGGATTTTTATTGGCAGAACCTTCGCACGGCAGGGATGGATATGCCTTTTGTCGCACGCAGGCGCAGGAAATCATCTATGCCAGCCAGGCTTTCTCTCAGCGCAAGAAAATTCACCGCCAGGTTGGGAACGCTTTTGAAAGCCAAATGGCGCAAGATTTGCCCAAGATTTATTCGCTCCTGGCGTATCACTTCGATCTTGGGGAAGATTGGCCCAAGGCATTTTCCTACCACCTGCAAGCCGGCGGGGGCGCGCGGCGCACCTATGCAAACCATGAAGCGATGTACCACTATCGGAGATCGTTGGAACTTGCACCTGTGTTGGCCGTCCCGCCGGACGCTGAGGCGCTGTGGAATCTTCACAAAGAGTATGGCCGCGTCTGTCGCTTTTTGGGACTCTACCCCGAAGCGCAGCAAAGTTACAGCCAGGGGTTGGGGCTTGCGCGCGAGGCAGGCAGTCTGGTTGGGGAAGCAGAGATTTTGGTCTGGGTGAGCGATTTGTGCCAGTTGAAAGGCGACGGTCAGGGGTTGGAGCAAAACGCCCGGCAGGCGGTGTCTATCGCGGAGCGGGTAAATGATCCGGCCCTGCTGGAGTTGGGGTTGGAGTACCTGGGCGGCAGCGGCCTTTTCCAGGCCGATTTTGATGCGGCGCTGCAATCCTTCGAACGCTGCCTGGCGTTGAGCCGTTCGGCCAACCTGCCGGAGGGCGTTCTGCGCAGCTTGAACAATATCAGTTTGATCTATATTAACCGGATGCATTATGGCTCTGCCATAGCCGCCCTGACCGAAGCGCTGGCCTTTGCAAGGGAACTGCGCGATTTCTTTTACACTGCCATTCTGGCGAACAATCTCGGCGAACTGTACCAGGAACTCTACGATGCGCAGGCTGCGCTGCCGTTACATGAAGAGGCGCTTGCAATTGCCCGCCAATATGATGTGAAAGACCTCCATTGCGACAGTTTGCGCAATTTGAGCGTGGATTTGGCGTTGACCGGGAACCTTGATCAAGGGATTGTTTCCTTGCGGCAGGCGTTCGCTCTGGCTCGAGACGTCGGTTTTCGCGTCAGCGAGGCGGTCATTCTCTATAACCTGGGAGATTTGTTGCTGAAAACGGGAGCGGTTCAAGAAGCGCATGATCGGCTGGAAGATTTGATCGAACTTTCCATGCAATTAAATATCCCATTCCTGCTTCAAAAGGCCAACTATCTCAAAAGCCAAATTTGCAGGGAGAAGGGCCAGTACGACGATGCTCTTGATGCCATCCAGAAGGTCATTCAATCGGGGCCGACGGGGCAACTGGGCTGGCAGGCTTACTTTACCCTGGCAGACGTATCGGAATGTTTGGGCGATCTCAATGCCGCCCGGGTCGCCCGGGCCGAGGCCCGACGACTGGTATTGATGATCCTGGATACGATTACCGACGATAACTTGCGCGCGATTTTTGTTCGCAATTCGACGGTAAATAGCCTTCTCTCACATTTTGCACCCTATGGCGAGCCTGGGTAACAACTTTTCGAGTGTGCTTGGGTCGATCTTTTCTTTCTCGATCAAATATACGATTTCAACCAGGTTGATTGCCGAAAACCCAATTTTTTCCCCATCGTTTGTGGCATTCTCGATGAACTCTTTTGCCCTGCGGGAAAGCTGTTTGTTATCAAACAGATACCCGATCAGGGCATGGGTGTCTGCAATGGCGCGTATTATGCAATGTCCTTGCGCGGAAAGTCTTTCCACATCTCGTGACGGGCATCATCAATATCTTGTTCAGAAACCGACGGCCCTAAATCTTTCCACGGACCGCATAAAGAGCGCAGCGTCTGCGGTTTTTCGGCAAGGCTTTGCTCGATCTCCGGCAACGCCTGCGCAATCACCTTCAAACGTTCACGCGGCGGCAGTTTGCGCAACATCTTCAAGACACTGTTTGGGGTGGGAGTAACCATAGGATTGCACCTTTCATTCCCAATCACACAATGCCACTCGGTCAAGAGTTATTTACCTGCCTACGGCAACCACATACTCCTTAAAGGACGACTTCCTGGCCTTTGCGCGCTTGGCCGTCTCGACCAGTTCGCGTACGGTGGCAAGCAATTCGTCGGTTGTTTCCGGCGTAAAGGAAGCCTCGCCGTCCTGTGGGCATACCCAGGCAAGGATATTCGGCACACGCACGACAATGCCGTCGTCGCGGTATTCGAATGTGGTTGCGCGCCATTCTTTTTGGACGTTGTGTTCAGCACACAAGGGATCGCTTTTACTCATAACCAAAATCTTTCAAAATTCCTGCCACTTGCTGCTTCAGCACAGGCAAATCTTCCTGCGCCGTCAACCAAACCTTTTCGATGTCGACGCCAAAATAATCGTGGATCAGCTTATCGCGCATACCTGCCACATCCTGCCAGGGGATTTCGGGATATGTGCGACGAATATCTTTTGAAATATGTCGAACTGCTTCACCAACAATCTCAACTTGTCGAATTACCCCATCTTGAAGCAGGCGAGTCTGATTGAATTGAGTTTCATTCACCCCTTGCAGGTATTCTTCAACGATGTTGATTGCGCCTAAAATGTGACGCAAATAGATCATTTCATCACGCGCCATAAACGACCTGCAATTCTTTCAAAACATGCTCACGCATATAAGGACTGATTGCGGCTTCGGTCAGCAAATCCACCTTGCGGCCCAGCGCTTCAGAGAGTTCGCGTTCCAGGCGCACCATGGCCAGTAAACTTTTTCGCTTCGAGAAACGGACGATCAAATCAATATCGCTTTTCTTCCTGGCTTCTCCGCGCGCCATCGAGCCGAAGACGCCGACCATCGAAACATCGTTCTGACGGCAAATATCGATCATGCGTGAAAGGTCGAATGGGTAGGAAGTATCCATAGTTTCTCTATTTTACACCTGTGCGGTTTAAAATTTGCGTAATTCCCGCTCCACCTCACTCAAACACACCGCTCCTGTCTCCGTAATCACCACATCATCCTCGATGCGCACGCCGCCGCGGCCCGGCAGGTAGATGCCTGGCTCGACGGTGAAAGCCATGCCCGGCTCAAGGATTTGGGGGTTGTCGCCGCGGATGTAGGGCGGCTCGTGCGCCTCCAGGCCGATGCCGTGACCGGTGCGGTGCGTGAAATACGCGCCGTACCCGGCCTGTTCGATCACGTCGCGCGCGGCCTTATCCACCTCGCCGGCCGTCGCGCCCGGTCTGGCGGCGGCGCGCCCGGCGGCGTTGGCCTGCTGCACGATGCGGTGGATTTGCGTCATTTCCTCGTCCACGGCTTCCATCGCAAAAGTGCGCGTCAGGTCAGAAATGTAACCCTCGAACGTTGCGCCCCAATCCACCACCAACAGGTCGCCGGCTTGCAGCTTGCGATCCGAAGGCGCGGCGTGCGGGTTGGCGCTGTTCGGGCCGGAAGAGACAATCGGCGCAAAAGGCAGCTCCGGCGCGGAACCTTGCCGCAGCAGTTGGATCGTCAGTTCGGCGGCCAGTTCGCGCTCGGTCACGCCAATTCGGATGAGCGGAATCGTGGCTTTTAACGCCCCCTCGGCAATTTCCACCGCCCGACGCATTTTCTGTACTTCGGCCCGCTCCTTGTGGAGACGCAGCGACCCCAACGCCTCGTTGGCATCTGGAAAATCTGCGGCGCGCGCGCCCGCCTGGATGTAACGGAACTCCAGCAGGCGCAGGGCGCGCGGTTCCACCCCGATGCGTATGCCGCTTATATCCAGGCCGAGGGCTTGCGCCGCATTCCGAAAGGCCGCATCCCAGGTGGATGGGTTCTCCCCGTAGGGAAATGCGTTCACGCGATAGGCCAGTTCCTGCAGCTTGGGCATTTCCAGCTCCGGTAGCGCCAGCGCCGGGTCTTGGCCGGGGACGAAAAACATCACCACCGGGCGTTCCAGCAGGTGGAAGTTCAACCCGCTCAAGTAAGTCAGCGTCGGCCCGGGGTTGAGCGCCACAGCGTCCAGCCGGGATTGCTTCAAAGCAACGTAGAGCTTTTCGATGCGAGATTTCATGTGTGTATCCTTGAAAGTAAGGTGACAGTCACTTCGCAAGTGACTGTCACCTTACTTTCACTGATGGCGATAGCGCCTGGCAAAAGCAGCGCCCAATATCCAATCCACAACCCCCGGCGCAACGAAATTGAGCCAAAAGGCCAAGTGATACCACCAGGGCAGCACCACCGTCCGGCGCGGGTGCTTCGCGGCCTCCACCACTTTGCGGGCCACGTATTCGGACGTCATTTTGGCCCGGGACGGGGCGTTGGCTTTCGGCGCGTGGTTGCCGGTATGCTGGCCGAATTCGGTGTCCGCCGGCCCGGGGTAGATGCCCGTCACCTTGATCCCGAAGAGACCCACTTCGCGGCGCAGCGCATCCGTAAACCCGCGCGCGCCGAATTTGGTCGCGGTATAAACGCTGTAGCGCGGCGCGCCGACCCAGCCGGCCACCGACGACATATTGAGTATATGCCCGCTTCTTTTGGCGAGCATGTGCGGCAAAACGGCGTGGGTCACCTCGATCAACCCCGTCAGGTTGACGGCGATCTGGGCGCGGATGTCATCCGCCGGGTCGAGGTCTTCCAGCCGTCCGAGACGTCCGAACCCGGCGTTGTTGAACAGGATGTCGATGCGTTGATAGTGTTCGATCACGCTTTTGACCATATGCTGAATGTCGGCGCTGCTGCTCACGTCGGTCGGGATAACCAGGGCCTCGCCGCCCTCGGCCCGGATTTTTTCTGCCAGGGCCTGCAGGCGCTCGACGCGCCGGGCGGCCAGCGCCACCACAGCGCCTTCGCGCGCAAACAGCAACGCGGCGTCCTCGCCAAAGCCGGAGGACGCGCCGGTAATCAGGACTACTTTTCCTTTGAGGGTCTGTGTCATATTTTTTGAATAACGCGCCATGCACCCTAAATGTGCGTGGCGCGTTCACTCATTTTATGGCTCTCTGAAAGAATTTCCGTGATCCACCCCAACCCGTATGTCGGGATTAATCCCGACATACGGGTTGGCCCCCAGATATGGGAGGTGCCACACTGATTTTCAAAGAGCCTATTTTATTCTTCCTCGGGCGGTTCCGGCTGCGTCTCGTCGGGCCGCTTGCGCGGACGAGGCGGCTCGACCACCGCCTGCGGGTAGAGCGCCACTTCGAGCACCTGGTCCATGTGCTCGACGGGGATGATCTTCAGGTCGGTGCGCACCCGTTTGGGCACGTCCACCAGGTCTTTCAGGGTGCGTTCGGGCATGATCACGATTTTCAGCCCGGCGCGGTGGGCCGCCAGCACCTTCTCGCGCACGCCGCCAATCGGCAGCACACGTCCGCGCAGGGTGATCTCGCCGGTCATCGCCACCTGGCGGTACACGGGGCGTCCCGTCAGTGCGGAAAGGATGGCGGTCGCCAGCGTGATCCCGGCGCTGGGGCCGTCCTTGGGGATAGCGCCCTCCGGCATGTGGACGTGGATGTCCATGCGTTCGAACACGTCCAGGTCGATGCCAAACAGGTCGGCGCGCGATTTGATATAAGTCAGCGCCGCCTGGCCGGACTCCTGCATGATCTCGCCGATCTGGCCGGTCATCTGCATGCCGCTCTTGCCTTCCAGCACGGCCACTTCGATGGTCATAATTTCGCCGCCGTTCTCGGTCCAGGCCAGGGATGTGGCTACGCCCACTTCGTCGCGGCGTTCGGCCTCGGTCTGAAAGAACTGCGGCGGGCCGAGTAGTTTTTCGACCACGCCGGGCGTTATCAGCGAGGGAAGCGGCTTGCCCTCGGCCTTCCAGCGCGCCACTTTGCGGATCACGCGCCCAATCTCGCGTTCCAGGTTGCGCACGCCCGCTTCGTAGGTGTATTCGCGGATGATTTTCTGCATGGCCGTATCGGCAAAGCGCAGGCCGGTCTCGTCCATGCCGTTCTCTTCGAGCTGGCGCGGGATCAGGTAGCGGTCGGAGATCGCCATTTTCTCTTCTTCGATGTAACCGGGGAACTCGATCACTTCCAGCCGGTCGAGCAGGGCAGGGGGCACGCTGGCCAGCGAGTTGGCCGTTGTGACGAACAGCACCTTCGACAGGTCGAACGGCAGTTCGAGGTAATGGTCGCTGAACGAGAAGTTTTGCTCCGGGTCGAGCACTTCCAGCAGCGCCGAAGACGGGTCGCCGCGGAAGTCGTTGCCGAGCTTGTCGATTTCGTCGAGCATAAAGAGCGGGTTGCCGCTGCCGGCCCGTTTCATGGTCTGGATGATGCGCCCCGGCAGAGCGCCGATGTAGGTGCGCCGGTGCCCGCGGATTTCGGCCTCGTCGCGCACGCCGCCCAGCGAGACGCGCACGAACTTGCGTCCCAGCGCCTCGGCGATGGAGCGCCCCAACGAGGTCTTGCCGGTTCCGGGCGGGCCGACGAAGCACAAGATCGGCTGGCGTTCCTTTTTGGGCTTGAGCGAACGCACGGCGATAAATTCAAGGATGCGGTCTTTGGCTTTTTGCAGGCCGTAGTGGTCGCGGTCGAGTACCTCGCCGGCGTGGCGCACGTCCAGGTTGTCGCTGGTGAAGACATCCCAGGGCAGTTCCAGGATCCAGTCCAGGTAGGTGCGGATAATGCCCACTTCGGGGGCCATGGGCGGCATCTGGTTCAGGCGTTCGATCTCTTTCAGGGCGGTGGCTTTGGCTTCTTCGGGCAGGTGGGCCTCGTCCACCTTTTGGCGCAGTTCGTTCACGTCGCGCGTGAAAATGTCGCCTTCGCCAAGCTCGGTCTGGATGGCTTTCATCTGCTCGCGCAGGTAAAACTCGCGCTGGCTTTTATCCACTTCCGATTGCACGCGGGTGTGGATTTCGTCTTCGAGTTCGAGCACGTCCACTTCGGCGGCCAGCAACTCATTGACGCGCTCCAGGCGGGCCTTCGGGTCGAGCATCAGCAGCAGCTTTTGGCGCTCGTCGAAATTGACCGAGATCGACGTGGCGATCATATCTGCCAGCCAGCCCGCTTCGGCGATGTTGATCGCAAACAGGTGCGCTTCTTCGGGGATCGAGCGGTTCAACTGCACGCAGCGCTCGAACTGGCTGAGCGCCGAGCGCATCAGCGCCTGGGTTTTCTTGTCCTTCGGCGTTGGCTCCTCGATGACGCGCGCGCGCACCTTGATGTACGGCGCGAGCCGCGTAAAGGTCAGCACTTCCACCCGGCGGCGGCCCTGCACCAGCCCCGAACTGTTGCCGTCGGGCATGGTCAGCAGGCGTCCGACCGCGATTTCCACGCCAATCGGCAGGAAATCGTCCGGCTTGGGGGAGATGTTTTCGGGGTCTTTCTGCGTCAGGCCGATGACGGTCTGGTTGCGCTCGTGGGCGGTTTGCAGCGTCAGGATGGCTGCTTCGTTATCCACAAAAACCGGCGAGACCATGTGCGGGAAAACCACCAGGTCGCGCATCGGCAGCGCCAGCGCCTCGATAATCCCGTTATCGTCCGCCGTATGGTTCGGGATGCGGTACAACTCTTCGGTGCGCTGCGAAATTGCCACGTTAAAAATATCTTCTTCTTCCTCGTCGTTCCAATCGTCGTTTTGGCTCATAATAATCCGTTTATCCGTTTTTCTTTAAAATCCGTTCTTATTCGTGATTCCGTTATAG
>JBARBA010000371.1:0-9255 GCA_049792555.1 Anaerolineales bacterium | reverse complement strand
CTTCATCCGGTTATAATCACCCCCATGCCCGATCTCTTCGACCACGCCATGCACGAACGTATGAACTCCGAAGCGCCGCTGGCGGCGCGCATGCGCCCGCGCACGTTGGACGAGTATATCGGCCAGGAGCACATCATCGGCGAAGGCAAACTGCTGCGCCGCGCCATCCAGGCTGACCGGCTGTTTTCGTCGATCATTTTGTGGGGGCCGCCCGGCACGGGGAAAACCACCCTGGCGATGTGCATCGCCAACCAGACCCAAAGCCACTTCGAAACCCTTTCGGCGGTGCTGGCCGGGAAAGCCGACCTGCGCGAAGTGCTGGACGCCGCCGTCGAACGCCGCCGCCTACACAACAAGCGCACCATCCTGTTCGTGGACGAAGTCCACCGCTGGAACAAGGCCCAGCAAGACGCGTTGCTGCCGCACGTCGAAAACGGCACCTTCATGCTGATCGGCGCGACCACCGAAAACCCCTACTTCGAAGTCATCAAGGCGCTGGTCTCGCGCTCCCGGGTTTTCCAACTGCGCAACCTGAACCCGACCGAAGTGGGCCTGCTGCTCGACCGGGCGCTCTCGGACCCGCAGCGCGGCTACGGGACCCGCAAAATTGCGCTCGACGACGACGCCCGCCTGCACCTGATCGAAATGTGCAACGGCGACGCCCGCAACGCCCTCAACGCGCTCGAACTGGCGGTTGAGTCCACATTGGCAAACCCGGAAGGCGTCATCCACGTCACGCTGGACGTGGCCCAGGAGTCAATCCAGCGCCGGGCCGTGCTCTACGACAAGGATGGCGACGCCCACTACGATACGATTTCGGCCTTCATCAAGTCCGTGCGCGGCTCCGACCCGGATGCGGCGCTGTATTGGCTGGCAAAAATGGTGTATGCCGGGGAAGATCCGCGCTTTATCATTCGCCGCCTGATCATCCTGGCCGGGGAAGACATCGGCCTGGCCGATCCGCTGGGGCTGGTCGTTGCCGCTTCAGCCGCCTCTGCCTTCGATTACATTGGCCTGCCCGAAGGGATTTACCCGCTGGTCGAAGCGACGCTCTACCTGGCGACCGCGCCCAAATCCAACAGCGCCGGGGCCTATTTCAAGGCCATGCAAAAGATCGAACAGGAAGGCGCAGGCTCCGTCCCGAAGCATTTGCAGGACGACAACCGCGACGGTACGCCCACCGGCCAGGGGCAAGGCTACAATTACCCACACGAGCATGAAGGGCATTTCATCCCCCAACAGTATTTGCCGAAGAAACTGCTCGGCACGTATTTCTACCAGCCCTCCGGCGAGGGCTACGAGGCGCAGGTCACGGCGCGGCTGGCGGCCTGGCGCGAGGCGCAGCGCAAAGCTTTGGGCATCGAGAAAACCGTCGACCTGCCCGATCTGACCGAAGAGAAGATCAAAGAACTCAAGCGGAATATCAAGTAGAGAACAAATCCGGTCGATTTTGAAGATTGTTCAGCGATAAACTAAATTCCCTCTCTTAAATATAGGCTGATTTTCGGAATTTTGTTCTATAATTATCGAGATATTTTGTTCTAAAAAATTATTTTCAGAAAGTCAGTCACTACACATCCTATCAGGAATCATCGCATGGCAAACAACTCAAGAAGTATTTGGGCGGAACCTTTACCTGACGATTGTCCACATTCTGATGCTCAAACGCCAAATGGGGATGTTGTTTATCGTCTTACAAGCGCTTATCCGCCAATAGAAAAAGACTTTTTTTCTCAAAGTAAGCTGCACCCTGAAAGAAAATTCAAGGATGAATGTATAGCAAGGGCTTTATCTGTTCATAACTCTTTGGCAGCATCCAAGAATGTTCAAAAATTGCCGAGCCAAAAGGAAAACAGATACATTGTCAAACTAACATTGACCAATAATAGTGGCGTAATCAAACAAACAGGTAAAGATATTAACCACATCTCGTGGTGGCAGAAAAGAAATTTTAACCCTCTGGAACACTGTGAACTATTTGGTCATACCGAAAATGGTTCGTTATGAAAAAGTTATTGGAATATCAAGCAACTCTTATCTATTATGATGGCGTTCAATTATTTACTGGAAAAGACCAGTTAGGAACCCAGTATATTTGCTTGCTTGTTGAACAAGGCGATCAAGGAGATCGTTTTCTCTGCGCTCCTATCTCGCAAGGAAAATTATCCGCTTTTTATCATAGCGGGGTTGACTTGAGAGATATTTTTATTTTTCCCGAAAGCGATGAACTCTTTCTAATAGAAACAGAAGATATTTTACAGAAAAATTTAGAGCTACAAGCCGTTGTAGAGCCAGTACCAGAAGGCTGGTTACCTGATACTGGATTTATTTATGAAAAACCGGTTGAGGGCGCAGATACGATTGTTTCCCAAAGCAAAGAAAAAAACAGGGCAATTATTTCTCTTTCGGTTAATCCGCCTGAGGCTCTCGAAGAAACAAAAATAACTACCAATCATTTGATAGATGTGCTTGCTATTTACCAGACCCTGGTTAAACATGCTTACAATAAAGTGTCAAAGGGAGTCAAAGGAATTGTTAAAGAGGTTCTCAGTGTGGACAATCAGTCTGACTTGAGTGTTATTGGCTTTTCACCGGGTTCTTTCACAATTCATTTTGAGTCCGAAACTAGAGCCGATCTTGTTGGTTATGTGGATATAGCTAAAGGATTACAATGTATTGATGAAATGACACAAAGTCTTGAAGATACCAAGCAAGCATTAGAAGTGATTAAAAAATATAAAGGCCATCTGGCAAAAGCTTATCTTAGGTTATTAGAGATCATTTCGCAGCGGAATATACCTGTGAAATACATTTGGACAATTCCAGAATATCAACAACCTATTGCATATTCAATAAACCAACAACGAGCAAAGGAAGTATACAAAGAGCTAATTAAGATTGAAAAATTGGGTGTTGAGAATATTGAATTTGTCGGCAAATTTACAAAAGCTGATGTAATTCACAAAAAATGGGCAGCAGAAACTTTGGACCAGAAAGTTTACAGCGGAAGGCTTGGAAAAAGCAAAAACATTTCATTAAGTGGTGTTGTAATGGATCAACAATTTTACCGATTTGTATGTGAAGAAACATCTGAAGAGGTAACTGGAACTGGTCAAGAAAGAACAAATTTATATTTGGTAGATTTTGAGCCTGTCTAAAATCCTGGAACATGACCAGCATATTTTCCCTGCCTTCCACGAAAACGCGCCATCGGCGCGTTTTTATTTTCATCCTTTCGCAAAACCCAATTATTGTGTATATTTGTTGTGCAGTCCCAAAAGGAGCGTAAACCATGCAGCATAAGCGCGTCCAAATTCTATTGGAACCGGGCCAGCGATTGGCTCTTGCTTTGCGCGCCAAACAAACCGGGCGGAGTGTAAGCGATCTGGTGCGGGAATTTGTCCAAAAAGGATTGGAGCCAACCACCGGCAAACAAAATGTGATCGAAACCATCCGGGCGCACCGCCAGGAAATGTTGGCGCGGCGCGCAGGCAAATCACTTGACTTGAACCTGGCAGATGTTCTGAACGAAATGCGCGAGGAGCGGGGCGATGAACTCAACCGTAATTGACGCAAATTTCGCATTGCGGGCAATCCTGTCAGGGCGCGGGGAATTTGAAAGCCTGATATTGTTTCAAGTAAAAAACCATCCCACCATCCGAGTAAACACATGCCCTATAAACTAGCCATCGACTTCGGCACCACCAACTCCGTCATTGCCCGCTGGGATGAAACATCCGGCCAGGGGCAAACCGTTGAACTGCCCGGCATCAGCGCCGCGGGCGGCTCCGGCGTATTCTTGATCCCGTCGCTGCTCTACGTGCGGGACGGGCGCAGCGACGACATCCTGATCGGGCAGCAGGTCCGCGCCGGGCAGTTCGACCGCGAACGCGGCAACCGCCTGTTCAGCAACTTCAAGCGCGTCATCGGCTCCGAAACGCTGCTCGAATCGCGCGTAATCGACGGCGTCCCGTGGACCGACGAGCAGGCCGGGCAGCACTTCCTGCGCCGCATGTTGGATTCGCTGCCTTACCCGGCGGACGAAATCGAGCAACTGGTCATCACCGTCCCGGTGGCAGCCTTCGAGGGTTACACGGCCTGGCTCAGCCGCTCCATCCAGGGCTTGCCCGCCGAAAAAATCCGCATCGTGGACGAATCGACGGCCGCGGCGCTGGGCTACGCCGTCACCGAGCCGGGCGCGGTGGTGCTGGTGATCGACTTCGGCGGCGGCACGCTCGACCTGTCGCTGGTGCGCCTGCCGGAAAGCCGCGAAAAGACCGGCAAAGTGCTGTTTACCAGCTTAAGCGGATCGACCGGCGGCGAAAAAGCCCAGGTCGTCGCCAAAGCCGGCGTCAGCCTGGGCGGCAGCGACATCGACCAGTGGCTGGTCAAGGAAATCATGCAGCGCAGCCAGGTCTCCGCCGAAAGCCTGGGCGCGGGCTACAGCGCGCTGCTTTCAGCCTGCGAGCGCGCCAAGATTGCGCTTTCCACCTCCACCGAAACACAGGTTGAATTCCAGACAGAAAACGGCCAAAAAATCAGCCTGCCCTTTGCGCGCGCCGAACTCGAAGCCTTGCTCGAATCAAACGGCCTGTACACCTCCCTCAAACAGGCGCTCGAAAAAGTGATCGGCCTCGCGCACCAAAAAGGCGTCTACCGCGAAGACATCGGCCACGTGCTGCTGGTGGGCGGCACGGCGCTGATCCCATCGGTGCAGCAAACGCTGGACGGCTTCTTCCGCGCCATCACCAACCGCCAGCGCAAGTCCATCACGCAGATGCCCGCCTGGCCTGCCTCCACCTGGAGCGTGGAAAACACGTCCATCCGTGTGGACAAACCCTTCACGGCGGTGGCCGAAGGCGCGTTGCAAGTTTCGGCGGGCTTCGGCCTGGATGACCAGCTTGCACACGGCTACGGCCTGCGCTACCTCGACGCCGAAGGCGGGCAGCAGTTCGACGAAATCATCCCGATGGGCAGCAAGATTCCGCAGGAGAAACCCGTCAGCATTTTGTTGAGCGCCTCGCGCGCCGGGCAGCCAAGCGTCGAATTCGTCATCGGCCAGATCGACACCGACGCGGTGGCCAGCGTGGAAGTCAAGTACGAAGGCGGCCAGGCCGTTTTCGTGGCCCAGGCCGGGGCCAACGCCCGCAAGATCGTGCCGCTCAACGCCGGGGAGCCGCTGACGGTTACGCTCAACCCGCCCGGCGAGCCGGGCAAGGAACGCCTGCGCGCCGAGTTCCAGGTGGACGCCAAACGCCACCTGCGCCTGACCGTCACCGACCTGAAAACGCGCAAGAAGCTGCTGGACGGCGCGCTGGCGGCAGCCCTCAAGACAGAAAAAACCGAATTTAACGGCGACCAAAAGCTGACGGGCAGCGAGCCTTCGCTGGTTAAACGGGAAAAGGCCGGTTTCCGGCTGTCGCTCAAGGGGCTGGCGTCCATGCTCAACATCCTGCCTCCCGATCAAGTTTCGGTCGAAGTGCTGGCCGCCGCCCTGCGTTCGGACGAGTGCATGGCGCGCTTCAACGCCGCCGAAATCCTTTCGCGGCGCGGCGACCGCGATGCGCGCCTGGCCTTTGAAGACATTCTCGCCAACGGCACGTCGCACCAGCGCGCCAGCGCCGCGCAACACCTGTACCGTTTTTCGTGGTTCGCCGCCGAGCCGCTCTACCGCAAGGCGCTCAACGACAGCGACCCGCGCGCGCGCGAAGCGGCAGTCTTTGCGTTGTGCAAGATGCGCCTGCCCGAAGCCTACGCGCTCGTTACTGAAATCCTGAAAACCGGCAACGACGCCATGCTGTTCTCGGCAGTCTGGGGCCTGTACAACCGCCCCGACCCGGCCGCCGTGCCGGTGCTGGCGGTGGCGATGCAGGCGCGCAACCCCGACGTGCGCGAACTGGCGCTGGAAGTGCTCGGCGCCACCGAAACGCCCGCCGCCATCCCGGTGGTCAAAGCGGCCATGAGCGACGCTGCCTTCGAAGTGCAGTACGCCGCGACGCTCTCATGGGTGGAACTGGCCCGCGAGGCCTGTTTTGGCGAACTGGCCGCCTGGATCGAACGCACGCGCGGCTGGGAACGGCGCTGGATTTTGCGCGGGTTCTTCCACGCCACCAACTACATGGGGATCGAGACCGGCTCCGCACCCGAGGCCGTGTTGCTGATCAAGGCGCTGGATGCTGCCCTGTGCGACGACCTGCCCGATACCCGGCTGGCGGCCTTCCTGCCGTTGACGTGGGCGCGCCACCCGTTGGCCGAACGCGCCCTGCTGGCGGGTTTTCGCCGCGAGACGAACAGCGACGTGAAAGCCCACATGCTGACCGCTGCCGCGCATCTCATGTCGCCTTGCGCCGCGACGCTGCTGGCCGAAGCCCAAACCAGCCCCGACCTGCTGGTGCGCCAGACGGCGGAGTATCTGAACAAAAACTGAGGAACCATGCCATTAATCCTGCTCATCCGTCACGGCGAAAACGACTACGTCAAGACCGGGCGCATGGCCGGGCAACTGCCCGGCGTGCATCTCAACGAATATGGACAGCAACAAGCCCGCGAACTGGCCGAGGCGCTGGCGCAGGCGCCCATCAAGGCAATTTACGCCAGCCCGCTGGAGCGCGCCCAGGAAACTGCCGCGCCCCTGGCCGAAAAGCTGGGACTCCCGGTCAACGTCCGCCCCGGCTTGCTGGAGGCGGGCATCGGCGAATGGGCCGGCATGGAACTCAAAGCCGCGCGCAAACTGCCGGAGTGGAAAACCGTCCAGGGCGCGCCATCGCGCTTTCGCTTTCCCGGCGGCGAGTCGTTCGTCGAAATCCAGACGCGCTTGGTGAACGAGATCGAGGCGATTGCAAAGGAGCACAAGGGGAACGAACTGGTGGCCTGCATTTCCCACGCCGACCCGATCAAGCTGGTCGTGGCTTATTACCTGGGTATGCCGCTCGACCACTTCCAGCGCCTGGGCTGCGACACAGCCTCGGTGACGATGCTGATGCTGGGCGAAGGCGGCGCGGCGTTGTTAAAGTTGAACCAAAGGCCGCCGTTTCGCTTTCCGCTACCGGAACGGAAAAAGCAGAAAACAAAAAAAGGCTGAGGAAGCCTTTTTTGTTTTTCATCACTGCACAGTTCTTAAGATTTATTTATCATCCAGTTTGACATCCCCTAGTTCACTCAATAATTTCTTCTTAAGTTGTTTTAGTAATTCTGGTGGCAACTCTTTCAGGTCAACATCAGCAGAGTCTCGCAATGCCTTTTCCCAACTTTTTTGTGATGCGTTTACTCTTTGCCGTCTGCGTTGATTTTCATAGGTTTCCAAATTTCGCTTTATTTTCCCCATATCTGGGGCAATAAAAGAGACTTTACCTATTTGTTCGAGAATTGCTTCGATTTCTCCAAATAATTCTCTTGCAATCGAGCCAACACCACTAAGTACAAGCCAACCTTTTGTTCGACTCATCGCTGTAAAAGCTCGATTTCGGTTCTTAATTATATTGTTATCACTGCTATTGAAACTTCCTACAGTTTCAAAACCATAGACGTAAACCAGCGACGCCTCATTTCCTTTAGCACGGTATACGCTTGTAATTGTTACAGACCCGTTTACCCTAAATGTATCTAGGGTACTGTCGGTACCGATTCGTATTGAACTAACTTGTCTTTTTGTCAACCCATCGTGCAAAATTTGATATTCGCGATCTGCGATTTTTTTTCGGCTATCGATTGCAATAATGACTATTTCTTCTGGGCGTAACTCTTCTTCAATGATATTCTTGGCAATATCGTCCATTATCCAATCAAGTTCTTCATCACGGCTCTTGAAAAGTTGCCAACTGACTAGATTGTGGTAGCCTGCCAATTTCTCAAGCGTATGTGGTGAATTAGCTTCAGGGCGATAAAGCGTAACTTCTTGATCTGTTTGTATCTTTCCTTCGGATGTTCCTAGAACTTCATATCCTATGTCCTGCCAACCTCCAATAGAATCTATAAATTGAACAGCACCACCTTTTCTGCGTAATCCTAATCCAAATGCGTGGGATGCAATTAACACAGGTCTAGGATTCCGATAGCAGTGGTATAAAATCATATCCTTTTCTATTTCCCCAGGATAAACACCATCTAAATTTACTAAGGATTTCCCATCAACATCTTGCCCAAAAAGTGTCTCTGCTGTTGGTATCTCCAATTCTTCTAGGCTTTGAACTTCATCATAACCCCAAACAATTCTCTTCGGTTGTTTAAGTGCTTGATAACATAATCTAAAAAATTGAATACCAAAATCCTGTGCTTCATCAATTAATATCGCATCATATAACTCAGGCACAGAACCACTTGTAAGGACTTCTTGGCAACATTTGTCCAGCGCAACCCGACCACTAATCGTAGCAAAGTAATTTTGTGCATCTGTAAAGCTTCGAAATGGCACACCAGTTTTTTGGCATAATTCACGGTAGAGACCATTTTGGCTGCTTGATCCCCAACCATAGAAAATATGGATTTTCTTCCAGTTCGGCCCATCCATTTCTCCACGCGAAAATTCTTGGACAAATTGCTTGATATAGTTTTCCACTTGTCCATATAGTGATCTAGCATTAAAAGTAAACACAATATCCCATTCTGGATAATTAACGTGCATATAAGCCGCTTTTTGGGCTAAAACAACCGTTTTCCCGGTGCCTGCTAAACCTCGAATACGTTGTGGCCCTGTCGGTGTTTGTATTGCAACTTTATGCTGTTGCAAATCAAAAGCTCGCATTTGTTGTTCTACTTGGCGTAACCAAGCAGCTTTACTATTTTCCCTTTTGGTTGGACGACGAGGGGTTGTTTGAAATGCTTCGGATCCACGCAAAACAGCAATAGTTGCATCCCATTCATCGCTGGAAAGCTCTTTTTGTTTTCTTACAGGAGCATTTGCAAATCGATTTTGCAATTCTGCAGGTTCTAGTGTAGTAGAAAAAATAGCTTGCCATTTCGGCGCGCTGGGGTGGTTTTCAAAACGAGCATTCCATTCTTGTTCAGTGATAAACGGAAAAGCAACGAAAGCTCTATAAGCTACTTTGCAATAACCAGCATCGTCTCGCAGAAAACCATATCTAAACTCTTTTAGCCTATCAACAATAGACCACATATGTTTTTCAGCTTGCTGCACAGGAGATATTTGGTCAGCATACCAATTTTTCATATACCAAACATGACCGTCTATTGTTTCGATATTGTTTATAAAGCATCCTTTCACTTCCACAACATTAAGCCCCCAAGCTGGATGCAGAA
>JBARBA010000370.1:0-5540 GCA_049792555.1 Anaerolineales bacterium | reverse complement strand
ACCCCTCTGCGCCGCGCGGCGCAGCGGGACAACGTGTCGCTACTGTGGGTCTTCGGGTTGCCGGTACGCTTATTGGACGCGAACCAGCCAATACCAATGCGATGAGATGATTCTTCTCCTGCTGGGTTCGGTTTTCGCCAGTTGAAACCTGTTCGCAAATACTTTTGCAACATAGTTGGGATTCAGCAGCATGTCGCTTGGTGCGTGATCCATCGTCCAAAGCAAATGCGTCGCTCCGGGTTTTAATAACCGGTAAACTTCCGAAACGTATTTTTGCTGTTCCTGTTCATTCAAACAATGAAAGCATCCCACGTCAAAAGATACATCAAATTGCCCGGCAATCATTTTCAAATTGGTTACATCGCCAACCATGAACGTTGGCTTGCGCTCAACATTCGCTACTCGCTTCCTGGCTTTTTCGATGGCAACGGACGAAAAGTCAACGCCGGTTGCTTTTATTCCCTGCCCGGCCATAAATGCTGAAAACCGTCCAAGCCCGCAGCCTAATTCCAGGGATGTTTTTGGGTGACAGGTTTCTACAAGGTCTTTCAGTTCTTTCGGGATGCGAACGTCTCCCCAAAAGGTTATCGGCGCATGATAGGCTTTGTCGAAATACTCACTTTTAACCGGCGCGTCTGATTTAGTTTTAGTGCTCATTTTTTCTCCTTGGGGTGTTGAGTTGGACGCCGCTGCGCCACACGGCGCGGATGGACAGCGTATCGCTGATGTGGGTCGTTGGGTCGCCGTCGAGCAGCAGCAGGTCGGCGCGCGCTCCGGGTGCGATCCGGCCTCGGTCGGCGAGGCCGAAGCGGCGCGCGGGGGTGGAAGTGGCCGCCCGGAGCGCCTCGATGGGCGTCAGTCCGGCTGCCACCAGCAACTGAAGTTCCTGGTGCAGGCTGGCCCCATGCGCGAGTCCGCCCAGGATGGGTAAAGGATCCGATACATCGCAGCCCGCCAGGATGTCCACCCCCGCCTTGTGGAGGGCCATGACGCTGGCAAAAGCATCTTCGAGCTTTCCCTGGGGGTAGACGTTCACGCTACGAGAGAGGGAGTCGAGCCACTTCCGGTCAAGCCTGGAACGCACCCGTTCGTCGGCAGCCAGCGCGGAGGCGTTATTGCCAACGGCAGAGGAGATCGTCACCAGGGTGGGGATAACAAACGCGCCGCAGGCTGCAATGGCAGCGACAAATTCTGGGGTAGGCCGGTGGTCAAAAAATAAGTGCGCCAACCCATCCACGCCAGCGGCAATGGCCCGCTGGCCCCCCTCAAGGGTTGTTACGTGGGCAATGGCCAGCTTATTGAGCCTGTGGGCTTCCTTCACGGACGCAAGGAGGGTCTCGTCATTTAGTACCGGAAGCCCGGGAAAACCTATACAGGAGCCATCCTCGATAAAGATTTTGATGTAGTCGGCTCCTCCGGCCACCTGTTTATCTACGAATTTAACTGCCTCCTCAGGAGTCTGGACGAACCGAAAGATAAACGGAAACAGTAAGCGTATGAGCAGGTTGTTGCTTGAACTCATATATTGAGTTGGGTGTCCTCCTTTAGAGGTAATACCCATTCCGGGGGAACGCACATCAGCAATATCGTTCCTTTCAGATACTTCCTTGCGTTTTTTCGCCGGCCAATGGCCCTGCATATCAAGCTCTGTGGTAACGCCAAATTTAAGTGCATCCCTTAAACCTTCAATGTCGGTATGCACATGCGAGTCGATCAAGCCGGGCAACAGGGTTGCGCCGCGCGCATCCATGACGGTTGCCCCAGGCGGTGTCATGCCGCCCACAGCCTGGATGCGCGTCCCATCGATCACGACGGTCTGATTGTCGATAACGCGCTCCCCGTCGAAGACACGCGCGTTGGTGATGGCGGTGATAATGTCCGTTTGATGAACCTTCTTCATAATATTTTGTGTTCCTTTCTTGTATTCCTTGACTTTGAGAGATAGCCGAACCTGAAATCCAAGCTCAGTATAGGAGCCAATTGTAAAGTGAGTGTTAAGCCGGGTGCGAAGAAATAAAGGCAGCCGGCAGTCGCGTGAAAACCTTTATCCACAGATTACGCAGATTTTAAAAATCTGCGCCATCTGCGTAATCTGTGGAAACGATCTGATGTTATTATAAGAGCCGGTCTCATCCTATTACGGCATGGAAAACCATGAAAAAGATACGCTTCGAACTCAAAACCGTCCCGGCCATGCTGCTGGCATTAACCGTCGTCACCTACGGCCTGCTCATTCCCTGGGTCGGCTTCTATTGGGACGACTGGAACTTCGCCTGGATTTCCCATTTCCTGGGAGCGGGCGAGTTCATCCCGGCCTTCCAGCCTTTCCGGCCCTTCCTGGGGCCGATCTTTGCGGCTACCACCAGCATCTTCCACGAGTCCGCCATCGGTTGGCAGCTTTTCGCGCTGCTGGCGCGCTTCCTGATCGCCTACGCCGCCTGGTGGGCGCTGGGCAAAGTCTGGCCCGCGCACAAACGCCAGGTGCTGCTGGTCAGCCTGTTTGTGCTGGTCTTTCCGGGCTACGGCCAACAGTGGGTGGCCTTCACGCACGTCAACCAGGAACTCCTGCCGCTGCTGGCGTACATCCTGTCGTTCGGCGTCACCGCCTGGGCGCTCAAGAGCAAAGACAAATTCATCCCGTTGACGCTGCTGGCCCTGCTGCTCATGTTCCTGGGCCTGTGTACCACCGAATACTTTATCGGCTTCGAAGCCATCCGCTTTCTGCTGATCTGGGTGGCGCTGGCGGGTGACCCGTTAAAGCAGCGCATCAAACACTTCACCCCTTACCTGTTCCTGTGGCTGGCGAACGCTGCCTGGCTGACGTATTACTACCGCGCGGGCGGCTACCATTCGTACGGGATGCCCGGCTCCAAACTGTTGGGCGATGTCCCGGCGTTGCTGGGCGAACTGGTCCACACCCTTTCCACCGCCGGATTTGCGGCCTGGTTCCAGGTCTTTGGCATTTTCTCCCAGACGGCGCAAAGCGCCTCCCTTTGGCTTTCTCTCGCGCTGGGAGCGCTGACCTTCGCCGCGATCGTTTTCTACCTTTCGAAGCTTGACCTGCCCGAAGCCGTCCCCGGCGAAGACCATTGGGCGCTCCAGGCCATCCTCATCGGCCTGGTCGGCATTCTGGTCGGGCGGTTGCCCTCCTTTGTGGCGGGCCTGCCCCTCAGCCTCGACTTTAGCTGGGACCGCTTCATGCTCTCCATGCTGCTTGGGGCCTGTCTGTTGCTGGCCGGGCTGGTGGAACTGCTGATCAAATCGGACCGGCGCAAGTTCTACGTGATCGGCCTGCTGGTGGCGTTGAGCGTCAGTCATCAGTTCGACAACGCCAATGCCTACCGGCGCGATTGGGACCAGCAAAAGGATTTCTTCTGGCAACTTTCCTGGCGCATCCCCGCCATGAAACCAGGGACGATCCTGCTGACGCACGTCTTGCCCATACAATATGAAAGCGACCTGTCGTTGAGCGCGCCGCTCAACTGGATTTACGCGCCCAAGCCCGGCTCCCGCCAACTGGACTACATCCTGCTCTATTCCACCCTGCGGCTCGGCCCGGGCGGGTTCCCCGCCCTCCAGCCAAACCTGCCGGTGGACATCCCGTTCCGCACGGCGGCCTTCCACGGCTCGACCTCCAACACCGTCGTGATTTACTTCCCGGCAGAAGGCTGCCTGAAGGTGCTCGATCCGATTTACGCCAACCGCAAGACCTTTGCGGCCCTGCCCTATATGTTGACCGACGCCATCACCCTTTCTAACCCCTCGCGCATCCTGCCGGACGCGCCGCCGCCGTCGCTCCCGTCGCTCTTTGGCGCAGAGCCGCAGCGCGGCTGGTGCTACTTCTACGAGAAGGCCGAACTGGCCCGTCAGGTCGGGGATTGGGCCCAAGTTGTCCGGCTGGGCAAACAAGCTTTCAAGCTGGGGCTGGCCCCGCAAGAAGCCTATGAGTGGCTGCCGTTCATCGAAGCCGAGGCCCGCGCGGGCAGCGTGGACGAAGCGCAAAAACTGTCCATCAAGGTTTCAAAGGAAAACCCGCTCCTGACCCCCGGTTTGTGCGAAATATGGGACCGAGTCCGGGCGGGAGGCACCGGTAAAGCGGATGCAACCCTGTCACAGTTGAAATGCCAGCCTTGATTCGTCGCCTAAAAGCGAAAACAGCCCTGCAGCGCATCGCGCCAAAAAGAGCAACTTGACGTGTTAGAAAGGTTGTGCTAGTATCAGCCCAACCCACCCCGCCGACAAATTTTTCGGCACTCCTGGAGGAGAAGAAAAACATGAACAAGAAATTTGGACTGATTATTCTGGTTTTGCTGGCGTTGTTATTGAGCGCATGTGAAATGCCTTTATCCACTGCGCCAACGGCCACACCGCCGCGGAAGAACAACAATAAAGTACAGGCATCACCTACGGTTGATCCGCTGGCTACGATTGACCCGATGGCTGTGGTACAAGCTGTAGCATCGCAAACCTCTGCCGCCTTGACAGGCATCCCGGCAAACTTCACACCCGCGCCGGTCGTCGTTGGCGCCACAGGTACCGCCACTCCGCAGGGAGGCGTCCAGCAACCATTGCCTACAATAACGCCCAAGGCTCCTGTCGTTGCCCAGCCCACAGTCCAGACTGCCAGGCCTGCGACGTATACGCTGCACGACGGTGAATTTATCTTCTGTCTCGCCCGTCGTTTTAACGTAGACCCGGATCAAACGTTGGCCCTGAACGGGTTGGTGGATTCTCAAACGGTCTACGCCGGTTTGACTGTGCAAATCCCCTCAAGCGGTAGCTTCCCCGGCGTGCGCGCGCGTATAGCGCATCCCGCCACGTATACCGTCCTGAGCGGCGATACGATTTATTCGGTTGCCTGCCAGTATGGCGACGTGGATCCGATGAACATCATTGCTGTCAATGGCCTGCAAGCGCCTTACACTTTGACCCCCGGCACGCAAATCCAGATTCCGTAGTTTTCCTGCGCCAAAATATATCATTCGCCATACACCCGGGCTGGATTTTCGCCCGGGTGTATCGTTTGGAAAATTTATGAAATTTGACTTGCTCAAATCAGAATTTATTTATCAAGGCCACGCAATGATTTTGCGCGTGGACCACCTGCGCACACCGGATGGGCGCACCGTCAAATATGACATCGTTGAGCATCACGGCTCGGTCATCCTCATCCCGGTGGATGAAAGCGGAAAGATTTACTTTGTGCGTCAGTACCGCCACGCCGCCGGACAGGAACTGCTCGAACTCCCCGCCGGGACAATCGAACCCGGCGAAGCGCCCGAAGCCTGCGCCGCGCGCGAAGTCCGCGAAGAGACCGGCATGGAAGCGGCCAACATCCAGGAAATCGGCAGTTTTTATCTTGCGCCGGGTTACTCAACCGAATTCATGCACGTTTTTCTGGCGACGGGCCTGAGTCACAATCCGCTCGAAGCCGATGCCGATGAATTCCTGAGCGTGGAGACGTTTTCCTTTGACGAGGCGCTCAAACTGGCAGCCAACGGCGGTTTGCCTGACGCGAAATCCCTGGCGGCGCTTTTAAT
>JBARBA010000369.1:0-7461 GCA_049792555.1 Anaerolineales bacterium | reverse complement strand
GTTTTAAACAAATCCAGCACTTACCTGCATATGCCTTTGGCCGCTTGACCCCTCAACTTTACTCAGACTTCAACTCAAATGAAACACACCCAAATGAAAACAAAAATATGGTCGGCAATCATTCTTGCCATCCTGCTTGTCTCGTGCGCGCCGGTCACTGCAACTTCGCCACGCAAAACGCCCGTTCCAACGGTTACGTTAACACCCATCCCATCTACGCCAACCGCTACACTCGCACCGATTACAGCAACTCCTGATACGCTGGATACATCCAATTGGGCCACCTACACGGATGATCAGGATTTCTTCGTCACGTTAAAATATCCGGCGGATTGGCAAATCGATAATACGGGGAATTCGGTTTACAGCGGGCCGGACGGTTTTTTCCAAATCTCAGCCGTAGGGCTGGCGCCTCCATCCTTTGCAAAACCGGCTTGCGAAATGGAATTGCAAAGTAACCGGGGCAAAGAAGGCAGCCGGTACGGGTCAAGACCCACCATGGAAATACTACGGGTGGATCAGCAGTCGGCCTGCGTCATTTTCCCATCTGACGACCAACCAAAAGACGAGCGCGGTTTGGCCTTGCTCATCATCGACTATCCCCGTTCGTTCAATTCCGGGTTCCTGCAATTTTGGGCCGACAAAGATCACATGCAGGACTTCATCGCAAGCTTGAAATTCGTTCCCCAACCCGCCAGCGCATCTTCCACACCCACCGCCCCGCTAATGCGCGCGACATCTGTGTCTGTGTTTTTGCCCGCCTCCAGCCTGCCAACCGGCAAGGTATTTTCGATCCCTTTCGGCCAGCAAAGCAGCGTCTCGTTCCGCCTGGATGACCATTACATTTACTGGATCGCGCCGGAAAGCAATGGTGATCTATTCCGCGCCTCCCTCAACGGGGGCAATCCTGAACAAATTGCGGTCTCAAAATATCCCAATGGCCGCCTGGACTTGCTGGGCCTGGTCTTGAGCGGGAAATGGCTGATTTTTGCTGATACCGATACCCCCGGCATTTCAAACACCTGGATGCTGCGCGCGCTCAACCTGGAGGACGGTTCTGAAAGACGGGTCATGGAGAACGAGAACAACTTGAGCGCAGTCGCGGCGCTGCCCTACTTCAATATGTATGCCGACGGCGATTGGCTGGTTTGGAACTTGAACGCGCCTGGATCCTCCCAAAATACCATTTCGATGCTAAACCTGGCCACTGGAGAGAAACGCGAGTTGCCGCGCGAAGAAGACGGCGCGTTCTGGTCATCCCTGGCTTTTTCAGCGGGTCAGGCCATCGTCGAAAAGGATTTCGACGAGCAGCACGGCAGCAAAACGGATATCTACATGTTGGACCCGGCCACCGGGAAGACCCGGCCGCTTTCGACGGACGGGGAAAACGCCATGCCGCTCTTTGCTTATCCCTGGGTCGTTTGGAAGACAGGCTTTCGCAATGGCTGGCAGCGGGAAATGGCAGTTTATAACCTGCAAACCCAAAAGAGACAGGCTGTTTTCGTTACTGGAGAACCCGATTCCGATCCGCGCATGGATGGCGCGCGCATCTATTGGACCGGGGTATCTTTCCCATCAGATGGACCCATCGTTTCGATCTATGTGTTCGACATCCTCAAAAACACAACGTCCACCCTGGATATGTCCGGCGACAAGACCTTCGATGATGTCGTCATTCATGGGAAATCGATTGCCTGGGTGCGGAGGCTGGATTCTTCAAGCAACGATTCGTATCTTGAATGGACGACCATCCAGTGAGATGGAAATCACAATGGCAATCATCCTGGCAAGCGCTACGCTGGCGGCTGTTGCTGGCGAGGGTAGTGGGGCTAAAACCGAAAGTCTAACGTTCCGCATCACCCGCCCTGCGCGTCAGTCGGACTGAAACCAACGCCAGGGCAAAAACCACGTTGGCTCTCCATGCCCGCCCACTGAAACACGAAGCGCCGAGTCGAGTGCTTGCGATTGGTGGGCCGCTGTTGTGAATATGTAATCCATTTTACGGCGCAGATGTTGGGGGAGTGTTAGCAAACGGCTTCGCAAACTGGACAGATTGGGAAACCAATAAAGTACGCAGAAAATAGTCATTCTCTTTGTAATAAATCGACAGCGTGCCGGCACAGGGGTAATGAGTGGCCGGGGTCATTGTCCATTCAACAGTGGTATTCCAAAAAGTGTTCGAAGTAATAATTCCGGTCAAACCCATGCAAGATGGGTACGCCACGTCGAACCAATTTGCCAAATTAGTGTCTGTCAACGTTGGCCTGGTTGTATCAGGATTGATCAAAGTCATGATTACAATTTGCGCAGGGGAGCCAACTGACACAGTTATATCAAATGGTTTGTTGACCATAGATTCTACAACTGTCCGACCTACAGGGTGCAAGAAAAAAGGCCCGCGCATAAAGATTACGGGATCATTTCCCATGAAGTAATCTGGAGCGATTTTGTTATCATAAACGTAGTTAACGAGTAAATTGGCTTTGCCGACAACATTTGCAACGCAATCCAAGACATAAACAAGGCGTGTACTCTCTTGACTTGCCGCAGTCTTGGTATTTACCTGACATTCAAAGTCTTGAACTGACTTGCCAGAAGAATTGGCTTCGTAAACCTGCCAAAACGATTCATTATTAAGGGCAAGTATTGGCTGAGGCATAGTCGTGTTCAGATAATCGTTTCCTGCGGTTTGGCGGATGTAAAACAAAATATGCGCTTTTGTGGGATCGGCATAGCTAATACTGCACGTAGTGCTGTCCTGAATAAGATCAGAGCAAGATGGTGATGGCGGCAAGGCCAGATAAATACCCAGCTTCAAGACTTGGACACCACGTTGTTGATAACTGACAGGGGCAAGCAGGTTATCATCATGGCGGTAATCGAAACGCAGAACATAGGTGCCCGCGCCGTGGAAACCCGGTATCAGGATAGTCACTCTGTTTGCAAACACTGAGACTGACTTTACTCTTGAAATCATCTGGCAAGACTAAGCCTGATGGTGTAACCGTAATTTCCGTATCCAATTCCATCAATCTCCAGATTGGTCGATAGCAACGCCGAGCCGATCATAATATTCAGCGGTTTGGCAGATGAGAGATCGCCATTCCAGGCAGTCAGAATGTAGGTGCCACTCTTGGATACTCTTACGGTCTTAAATCCTTGTGGGTTAAGATAATCGCCAATAATTCCGTCTTGGCTGGCAAGTTGCACGCGGGTCCAGTTCCCGGAGACAGACCAGGAAAACTCAACGTTGCCCGGCCCCGCCCTGGACATAGGCACCGCCTGAAAAAACTCGATTGTTGGCGCAGTAGGCGCTGGACCATTGAACACCTTGATAGGGAGCATGTATATGGTTTCCAATGAGCCGCTTTTTGCCGTCAAAACAAAGTTCATTGATTCCGTGGGAAAGAAAGGCTGGCTGCCTTTGGCAGGCAAGGTATCGGTAAAAGGAGCAATTTGAACTTTATCGTTATCTGCGCCACTCACATTCCACTCCACCACCACTTGTTCACCTTTGTCCAATTCACGATCCGGTTGATCGAAATAAACCCTGTAACCATTATTGCCGGTTGGGTCCGGAACCAATTCCACATACTTGTCCGGGAAATTCGGGTCAGGCGACGATTGGGAAGGAGCAGCGAGCTTTCCGCCCCCATTTTTGATCGACATTCCCGTCTTGCTGGCAAGATGCTTTACCCAAACGATAAACGTCGTTATCGTAATCTTTGGCGACACCACATTTACAAAATAGCTGCGCAAAGCCTGCCCACCGGCGCTTTTGGCCTCCAGGATTACCAAAGCATCTTTCGTCAGTACCACATCCTTTTCGCCGCTGAACTGTTCCTTGGGCAACTCATAGCTAACATCGTCTACAGTCAAAATCGCCTGATCTGCCTGGGTGATGGACCAACGGATCTTGACGGAGTTGCCCTGCGCCACCCGGGTATTATCGACAGAAAAAGCATTGATAGTTGGTGAAGGAGGCACAACCAGCACAGTGCGACTTTCGCGGAGATCCATATTCAATAGGCCAGACAACCAGCTTCCAGCGGTAAGCTCGTAAGTGGTTGACTGCGTTGGGGCAATCGTTAACGAAGTTTGCCCATTGTTCAAAGGTTGGGTCGTGTTCGAAATGCTTACCCGGTTGGTAAAGAAAGACACAGACCAATCCAACCTGGTGCTATCGCCCAATTCGATGACATCCTTGTTGGCAACAACCTGGAAATAATAAATGTTTGGCTGCAACGTAACAAAGAGTGCCGCTGCCAGGGTGAACAACGCCAGCATAATACTCCACCAGGGAAATAATGGCTGGCTGAAGAGAGAACCGCGAACCGTTTGTAACGTAACGGGTTGGTTTATTACTTGTACCGTAGCAGTATAAGAGTAACGTTTGCCATCAATCCAACGCCGCTCATGGGGACTGATTTCGATGGGCAGCAACAGCGTTTGTCCGGCAGGAATACGTAGGACCACTTGACGATTCAAGCGCCGCCCATCGGCAAGCACAAAGTCAAAGGAACAGCTATTTTCATCATCGCTGGCTGAGACTGCAAAATCGACAGGACAATTTCCACGGTTCGTGATCGGCAGGGATATGCTCGCCAGGCGCTTGAACCAACTCATTTTTTGCTCGCGCGGCGAAAGATTATCCAACATAAATTCGTAATATGGCTTGATACGCAAGAAGACCGGGGCTATCGCTTGATGGCCCGGATAATTGGCCGAAAAAACGCTGACTCTTAACTCATGCTGCCCGGCAGCGCTATCAGGCTGTTGGGGAAGGGTAATATTGACATACACCCGTTTATGCTGGCCTTCATACAAGTTAATTTCTTCTGGCGAGATGGATACCCACTCCTGCGGCACGCCTTCGATAAGGATGTTGAAACTTGCCGCCAACGAGCCTGCGTTTACAATTTCAAGTTCGTAGGTAACCGTTTGACCTGCTTCAACTTCATCGGTCTGTGACAACAGATTCAGCAAAATTGGGCTTTCCACCGCAGGCGAAATAGCGGTGGATATTGCAGGATTGATGCGAACATGCCGGCTATCGAAAGCCTTGTCGGTTTTTTGTTTTGCTATCCGTTCAATTTCG
Source organism: Anaerolineales bacterium (assembly GCA_049792555.1). GTDB lineage: Bacteria > Chloroflexota > Anaerolineae > Anaerolineales > Villigracilaceae > UBA5195. The sequence goes on along the minus strand of JBARBA010000369.1, from coordinate 2,363 downwards.
GCCTGTTCAGCAGTGTTCTTTTCAACAAGATCGTTCCCATGTTTTTCTGCATCACCCACCGGATGAATCATATTGCCGCGCACGTTGTCGCTTATGGCAGCGGAAATATCATTCAACGTGTCCGGGGCAGGGCTACTACTGACCGGCTGCGATTCATCCACACGGGCGCGTTCCAGTTGCTCGGCGCAATGTTTCAACCCGCGCATCAGGCGCGAGTAGCCTTCGCGCTCGAATAAATCCACCCACTGGTAGCGGCTCAAGCGCGTGGGCGCTTCACAGGCCTGCAAACGCACCGGGATCAGGAAAATGCGTCCTTCGGGCATTTCCAGCGCCCGGTCGAGCGCAAACTTGAATTCTTTTTGAACAAAGCCTTCCTGGCTGACGGCGGCCTGCGAAAGGCAAACGAGAATCACGTCCGAACGGCTCAAGCCCTTCTCGATCTCCAACTGCCAATCCTGGCCGGGCACCAGGTTCTCTTTGTCGAACCACACGTCGAAACCTTTTTCGCACAAATAACGGTGCAATTTGCGCACCGCAGCAGCGTCCGCGCGGGCGTAACTCAGGAAAATGCGAAGGGGTTTGGCTGGTTCAGCAGGCATCGGGGTTTCCCACCATCAGGGGTATGGAAATTATACGCGATATTATGAAAAGCGCGCCGGTCAGGGCGCAGGCAATGACAGGTTACGGCTCCGGGGAGCGCAGCACAGGCATGGCTCTCTGAGAATTAGCGTGGTATTCCCCCATATCTGGGGGCCAACCCGTATGTCGGGATTAATCCCGACATACGGGTTGGGGCGGATCACGGAGATTCTCAAAGAACCCAGGCATTTCCGACAAGTGTAGATTTGGACATGGTATCATTATTCCTGACGCACAGCGTTTCATCTGCAATCAGCCATCATTCAAGGAGGTAAAACCGATGAACACAAACCCCATCGACGCGACCCTTTCCCCTGAAGACCAGGCAGCCGTGCTGGCGGCCCTCGCCACAATCGAGGAAAAACTGCCTTTCCTGATCGACATTTCCCCCGAACAGCGCATTTCACTGCCCAAGATGGGCGACAAAAGCCGCGCTTTTGTGAGCATGGCCGCCGAAGTGGCAACCCAAAACCCCGACTTCTTGCCGCGCTCGTTCGACGTGGACGAAATGCGCCGCCGCGTGGCGCTTTTCGAAGCCCTGCAGCCCATCGCGCTCAGACTGACGCGGTTGCAAGAACTGGTGGACGACACACAGTTGGCGGCGGGCAGCGAAGCCTACACCGCCGCCCTGACGGTATACAACTATGCCCGCAACAGCGGAAAAGGCCAGGCGCTCGATACAGTCGTGGATGAAATGAGTCGCCGCTTTGCGCGCAAAGCGCGCTCCGCAACGTCCCGGACGTGATGGTTGGGGTTCTGACCCCGGATGGCCGAGCTAAAAGCTCGAACATCCAGGCTCCAGGCTCGGAAATCGGTGCTCAAAGCGCCCATTTCCGAGCTTTTTGCTTGGGCATTCGAGCTACCAGCACAAAAATCGGTGCTCAGAGCTTGGCATTCCGAGCTTTTAGCTCGGACATTCAAGCTAAAAGCTCGGAGATTTGTGCTCAGAGCTTGGCTTTTCGAGCTTTTTGCTCGGAAAGTCGAGCTAAAAGCTCGAAGGTCGGTGCTAAGAGCTTGGTATTCCGAGATTTTAGCTCGGATATTCAAGCTCAAAGCTTGAATATTTGTGCTTAAAGCTCGACATTCCGAGCTTTTTGCTCGGAAACTCGATTTTTCTGGCGCAAAGAGCCAGGCCTAAAGGTTTACATTCACAAGGGAAACTGTGGTAACTCTTTTTATGAACCCAAAACCTGACGGGTTTCCCCGGAATCCCTGCCCGTCGAAGCGCCCCGCGTCCGCGCAGGAACCGGCTCGCAAAGTCGACTCCGGAAACCCGTCAGGTTTTTTTGCCTTTTGGATTTTCTTTTGGGACGACCTGGACATTGGCGTTGTATAATGGAGTTATGAAGCCAAAAGTTTACCTTGAAACCAGCGTCATCAGTTATCTGGCGTCACGCCCCAATCGAGATTTGATTGTAGCTGCCAACCAGCAGTCCACCCAAGAGTGGTGGGAAAAACGATTGGCAAAAGTCGATGTGTATATTTCGCAGGTGGTCGTTCGGGAAGTCAGCGCTGGTGATGCTGATGCAGTCGCCAAACGGCTCGAAGTGATTGCCGGATTTTCACTGCTTGAAATTGTTCCTGAAGCTGTTCAACTGGTGTCACCACACTTAAGCGTGGTGGGCAATCGGGACACGGAATACACGGGAGAACACGGAAAAACCCCCCTTAAAAAACTAGCAGAATCCGTGTAACTCCGTGTAATCCGTGTCCAAATCGTTCTT
>JBARBA010000368.1:0-2040 GCA_049792555.1 Anaerolineales bacterium | reverse complement strand
TGGAACTTCCCGAAGAACCCTTCCTGGAACGACATCAGCCTGCCGGCATTTTCAAGGAGAAACCCATGCGCCAGTCCGTACTCACCGATCAACAAGCCCAATTCCTGCGCAATGAAAAAGGAGCATTGGCCGGGTTCCAACTGGCCCTGGCCGAGTTCGAGCTGCCGCGCGAAGCGCTCGACAGCTTGCAGAAAGCCATCCTGCAACTCGATGAACTCTTCCTGATCGTCGTTGCCGGCGAGTTCAACGCCGGCAAGAGCGCCCTGGTCAACGCCCTGCTCGGACAAAAAGTGCTGGCCGAAGGCGCCACCCCCACCACCTCGCGCGTCACCCTGGTCAAGTGGGGCGAACAGGCCGCCGAACAGGTCGTGGATGAAGGCTATGCCGTCTACACCTACCCCCTGCCGCTGCTCAAAGAACTGAACATCGTCGACACGCCCGGCACGAACGCCATCATCCGCCAGCACGAGCGCCTGACCGACGAGTTCGTGCCGCGCAGCGACCTGGTGCTGTTCATCACCTCCGCCGACCATCCCCTGACCGAAAGCGAACGGCAGTTCCTCGAACGCATCCTGACCTGGGGCAAGAAAATCGTCCTGGTGTTGAACAAGGTGGACATCTTCGAAGACGCCGCCGCCCAGCAGGAAGTCCGCGACTTCATCTTGAAGCACGCCGCCATGATCCTGGGCGAACCGCCGCAACTGTATCCCGTTTCCGCCAAACTGGCGCAGCGCGCCCAATCCGAACCCGACCCCGCAGAGCGCGCTCGTCTGCGCAGCGCCAGCGGCCTGGACGGCCTGGAGCAGTTCATCAGCGCCACGCTCGACGACGCCACCCGCCTGCAGCTCAAGTTCAACAACCCGTTGGGCGTGGCCGACCATCTCATCGCCCAGGCCGGGCAAAACCTGACGGCCCAGTCCGAGGCCCTGAGCGAAGACAAAGTGACCGCCGACGCCCTCGAGACCGTCATCAGCTCCTACGAACGCGAACTGCGCAACGAACTGCCGTCGCGCCTGGCCGAAGTCGAAAACATCCTGCACCGTCTCGAACAGCGCGGCCTCGACTTTTTCGACAGCACCATGCGCCTGACCAATGTCCAAAACCTGGTGCGCGGCGACAAGGTGCGCGCCCAGTTCGAAAAGCAGGTGCTGGCCGACGTGCCGCAGCAGATCGAAGACCAGGTGCAGCGCCTGATCGACTGGCTGGTGCAGAAAGACCTGCACGAATGGCAGCAAGTAATGAGCTACCTGCAACGCCGCCGGGCGCAGAACCTCGACCACATGGTCGGCGAAAGCGCCGGCCCGCGCGACACCCGCCGCCGTGAACTGATCGACACCGTCGGCCAAACCGTGCAGAGCATCGTGGAGAGCTACGACCGCAACAAGGAAGCCCGCGAACTGGCCGCCGGCGTCGAAGCCGCCGTAGCCCAGACCGCCCTGCTGGAAGCCGGCGCGGTGGGGCTGGGGGCGCTGTTGGCGGTGGCCGTGCTCGGTTCCGCGCTGGATATTACCGGCGTGCTGGCTGCCAGCGCGCTGGCCATCCTGGGCTTTTTCGTGATCCCCTACAAGCGCAAACAGGCCAAAGACCGCTACAAAGAGAAAATGGTCAGCCTGCGCACCAAACTGATCGACGTCCTGACAACGCAGTTCAACCATGAGAGCGAAGCCGTCATTGCCCGCCTGAAAGACGGCGTGGCCCCCTACACGCGCTACGTCAACAGCGAGCGCGAGCGCCTCGACAAAGCCGAAGCCACCCTGGCCAAGCTCCGGCAGGCCATCTCGGAGTTGCGCGCGCAGCAGGCAGTGGTGACGAAATCTCAACCTTAAGGTAATTCTCCCATCAAGAAATAGAACGCGGATTTTCGCGGGTGAGGCGGATTTTCGCGGACGAGTGCCCGCCAGGGTATACATGCCGGTGTCACCACACTTAAGCGTGGTGGGCAATCGGGACACGGAATACACGGGAGAACACGGAAAAACCCCCCTTAAAAAACTAGCAGAATCCGTGTAACTCCGTGTAATCCGTGTCCAAATCGTTCTT
>JBARBA010000367.1:0-2737 GCA_049792555.1 Anaerolineales bacterium | reverse complement strand
ACCCTAACCCGGACAAGCCGGAAAAGGCATTTATCCACGAAGAACACGAAAATCACGAAGAAAACCTTAAACTTTTAAAAACTTCGCGTACTTCGTGAACTTCGTGGATAGATTTTCTTGCTTTTTTGCAAGAATTTTACTTGCAAGGTACTACGGGCGCGATGTCGCAAATTGGCGCAGATAAACCCAACCCGGACAAGCCGGAAAAGCATAAAAACCTTAACCGCCGCGTAGAGAGCAGGCGCGCCAATGTTTAGGTTAACTTCTTCCAGTGTATCAACCCTTTCGGGCTTTGTGGCAAAGATAAGCCAAACCATGCAAAACGTTTCTTGCTCCATCTCTCCCATGATTCTACAACAGCCCATTCAGTTTTTCATCCTTTTGCGTCGGTCAACCCTGATCAATTTCTTCAACGACTACCTGCCGGGTTTGGCGTTGGAGCGCGCAAAAAGGCAATTTACTGGTCAAGCGCTCCGGGTTGCTGGGTTTTGCGGCAACATTCTCCCATCGGGGACAGGCGGAAATCAAAGGTTTTCTTGGCGTCCCTTTGCGCCCCTTCATCCCATTGCCTGCACTCCCGAAGGATACCGGGACGGCGTGGCATCAGGCCAGGGTGGAAATTCGTGCCATCGTGCCCGTAGGGTAAATTCGTGTCGTGTCTTTTTGGAAAAGACTTCGCCATCACGACTTTGAGAAAAGCATGGCTGCTCCCTGCTCGATTAAGTCGCCCCCTTTTTCGGGATGATATAATCGCAGCACAAAATTTTTCGCACAGGTGAATTATGTTTCAGCAGGAACAACAAACCATCGAAGCCAAAATCAGGGCCTTTTGCGCCGAAAACGACATTCCCCTCACTGAAATGAAGTGGGGCGCCATCCCATTCAACGGGGAGTGGGGCATTTCCACCTCGTTTTTCCAGCTTGCCGCCAACGAGGCCCGCGCGGGCAAGGGAAAGGGCCAGCCGGTGCCCGCGAGAGCTGTCGAAATGGCGGCGCAGGCCAAAGCGTATATCGGCTCCGTTGCGGGGATCAGCCACGTCGAAGCGCTAAAGGGCTACCTGAACCTGTACTTCTCCACCGCCGAATATGCCTCCCGCGTGGTCAACACCGTGATCGACAGCGCCGGGCGCTTCGGGGCGGGCGCGTCCAAGGGTGAGCGCGTGATGCTCGAATTTTCCCAGCCGAACACGCACAAAGCCTTCCACGTCGGCCACCTGCGTTCGGCCATTCTGGGCGATTCCCTGGCGCGCATCGAGGCCTTTGCCGGTTTCGACGTGGTCCGCGCAAATTACCCCGGCGATATGGGCCTGCACGTTATCAAGTGGCTGTGGAATTACACAAAAAACCATAACGGCCAGGAACCGGACGCCGATATTACCGAATGGATGGGCAAAGTCTACGCCGACGCTTCGCGCCGCCTGGAAGAGAATCCCGACCTGGAGGCCGAAGTCCGCGCCACGTACGGGCTGTGGGACAAACGCGACCCTGCCATTGTGGCGCTCTGGCAGAAAACGCGCCAATGGTCTTTGGAAGGTTTCAACCAGATGTATGCCGCGCTGGATATTCGCTTTGATAAATACTATTTCAACAGCGAAGAAGAAGACCCCGGCAGGGAAGTGGTCGCAGACCTGATCAAGCGCGGCATTGCCCAGGACGACCGCCCGGCAGGCGGGGCCGTCATCGTCAAAATCGACGAATTGCTCGGCCTGGCCAAGGAACAATATCGCACGACGGTTGTTTTGCGTTCGGACGGCACAGCCTTGTACGCCACCGAAGACCTGTCGCTGGCGCTGCACAAGTTCCGCGATTATCCCGACCTGGCGCGTTCCATTTACATTGTGGACGTGCGCCAGAGCCTGCATTTCACGCAAATTTTCAAGATCCTCGAAATTGCCGGCTACGAACAGGCAAAGAAGTGTGTGCATGTGCCTTATGAACTGGTCACGCTGCCGGGGAACGTGGTCATGTCTTCGCGCGAGGGGACGGTGGTGCTGCTGGAGGATTTGATCCGCGAGGCCACGTCACGCGCGTATGCGGTGGTAAAAGAAAAGAATTCGGAACTGAGCGAAGACCAGATGCAGGCCGTAGCCAGGGCGGTGGGGCTTGGCGCGCTCAAGTACCCCATCCTGGCGCGCGATAACGCCCGGCTGGTGACGTTCGACTGGCAATCGGCGCTCGATTTCAACGGACAGGCCGCGCCTTACATCCAGTACGCGCAGGTGAGATGCAATTCCATTCTGCGCAAAGCGGGCGTGGAGCGCACCAGCCTGCCGGTTTCGGCTTTCGAATATGCGCTTGAGCCTGCCGAAGTGCAACTGATCGACCTGATCTCGCGCTTCCCGGCTGAAGTGCAGCGCGCTGCCGCCGAGTACAAGCCGTTGGTGATTACGGCGCTGGCGTACGACCTGGCGCACGCCTTCAACGATTTTTACGCCGCATGCCCGGTCATCCAGGCGGGCGCGGCGGCGCGCGACGGACGCCTGCGCCTGGTGGCTGCCGCCCGTCAGACGCTGGCCAACGCCCTGGCGCTTCTGGGCATCGAAGCCCCCGAAGTGATGTGATTTGAAAAAGAAGTGCAGTGGTCAGATGGATGTTTTACAAAAACCCTTAACCACGAAAGCGTTATGGTTACAAACGACAAAATCGTGAGACGAATAAGGGACTTGCACTTTGAAAACCGAATAGCACTTCCTGTCTGTTCCGAACGCAAGCGAGGGCGACCAAAACGTAGCGGCTG
>JBARBA010000366.1:0-4753 GCA_049792555.1 Anaerolineales bacterium | reverse complement strand
AGTCTGGATCAGGTCGCCGCGTTTGGCGGAGGGCACGTCGCCGGTCAGTTTGACGTAGCCCAGGCCGACGCGCTTCAGGATGGGCTCGGTGAAGAGCAGCATATTGGCCCACTGGCTGAAGACGATGGCCTTGCGCGGCCCACCGTTTCCATTAGGGCCGGAGTGTCCATTGGATGCGATTTCTTCGGTCAGGATTTCTTCGAATTCGCCCAGCTTGGGGGCAGTCTTCTCGCGGTCTTTGGGCAGGATTTCCTTGTCGTGCAGGGCCAGCGCGTTGCAGATCAGGCGCATCTTAATCAGGTACATCAGCAGCAGTTCGCGCTCTTTAGGGGTCAACGGGCGGCGGTGGGAGATGGAAATTAGTTTGGCGAGATGTTCCCTGAACTCGTTGTAAGCGCCCCACTGTGGGTCGGTCATTTCGACGAAGTAGTTGTTGTCCACGCGCGGGGGCAGGTCTTTGAGCACTTCGTCGCGGGTGCGGCGCAGGATGTAGGGCTTGATCAGGTCGCGCAGTTGGTCGATGTTTTTGTAGCCGAGCACCTTATACGCGCCGCTCGGTCGTTTTTCAAGTTCGTAGAAACGGTCGTTGAAGTGCCAGAGCGGACCGAGGATGCGCGGGTCGAGGAACTGGAAGATGCTGTAGAGTTCGTCGATGCGGTTTTCGAGCGGCGTGCCGGTCAGCACGAAAGCGTAACGGCTGGGCAGGGCTTTGACCATCATGGCGGTCTTGGCGCGCCAGTTTTTGATGCGCTGGGCTTCGTCGAGGATGATCAGGTCGGGGCGCAGTTTGACCAGTTCATCGAAGTCGTGGCGCACGAGTTCGTAGTTGATGATCTTGAAGAAGGACGGGTCGTTGTACAGTTTGCGGCGGTCGAGCAGCCCGCCTTCGACGACGGTGACGGAGAGCGAGGTGAAGCGCCGGATTTCGCGCGCCCACTGGTGCTTGAGCGAGGCCGGGCAGATGATGACTGCGCGTTGGATGTCGCGCATTTCCTTGAGCAGCGCGGCGGCGGCGATGGCCTGGACGGTTTTGCCCAGTCCCATGTCGTCGGCCAGCATGGCGCGGCGGCCAAAGGCCAGGTGCAGCGCGCCTTGTTCCTGGTAGGGATACAGCTTGGTGGAGAGCACGTCGAAGCTGCGGCGTCCGCGTCTCACCTGGTCGAGGAACCATTCTTTTTGCTGCGCCACTTCTTCGCGGTCTTGCAGCAGCGCCAGGTATTCGCGCGCGGCTTCGGCCACGCGCACCAAGGGACGTTCGCGCTCTGGCAGGCTCTCGACGGCTGCGAACAGCGGAGGCAAGGTTTGCAAAGGCGAGCCGACCAGCAAGCCCGACGGATCGAAGTAGCGCTTGAGCACTTCCTGGACGGCGGTTTGTTCGGGCAGGGGCAGGGCCACGCGCACGGTGATCTCGGCCCCGTAATGCAGGTAGATTTGCGTCCCGCGCGGGCGTTCGGCGGATAGTTTTTCGAGCTTGTCGCCGTGTTCGGCTTGCAGGTATATGATGACGCCCTCGATATGTTTGCACGTGCCGATCAGGTTGGTCTTGTAATCGGGACAGGTACACGAGTTTTGCATCTCGTCCAGCGAACGGATTTCGACGCGGTAGGCGCGTCCGCTGACCGATTTGACCTCGAACAGGCTGAAGACGGGATGGCTGCCCTTGTTGGCAATCTTGAGTATTTCTTCACGCGCGCGCTCGCGGCGGCGCTCGATTTGTTCCTGGATGTCTGTAGGCATAGGGAAACTCCAAAGATTTTGTGGGGTGGGAAAATGGGTGGTTTTGTAATTATACTTGTTATCGCAAGGGCGCGGGCCTGACCGGTTTGTGTTGAGCAGGCGTGGCAGGTTACGGTTTTAAGAACGCCGCCTGATGCTCTTACACATTTTATTGTGAGCCTAAGTGAACAACAGGCGGTAAGAAAAATGGCGACAAATGAGCCTGGAACTTTGGCAAAGGGTCGACATTGGTTGAAAGAGAGCGTTGAAGCCAGCGTAAACCGAGCTGAAAGATGTTCAATTCACGTTCTGGGCCTGGATCAATAATTCGCCGAACGGTTTCTCCGCCATCGAGAACATGTTCACCCAACTTGTGCCGTCAATCCATTGACGTAGCGTAAAAAAACAAAAACCAGCCAGAATACGCCGGTGAACTTTCTCGGATAGTAAAAGCCAGGTTGTCATCCTATTTCTACGATTGCGCATCCAATATGCGGGTATCATAGAGCGCAGGCAGAATTCCCACGCCGAATCAGTCGAACCGCTGCCTGCCCGAGGAGAAGAAGCATGAAACCCACCCATACACCATATTCCGTTTTTGCGCGGCTGGCGGTCATCGCCATGCTTGCCCTGGCCAGCCTGTCCTGTGAAGGTAGCCTGATTGACTGGAGCCAGCTTATCCCGGTCACCACGCCGCCCGCGCCGGGGACGAACAGCGGCGCGACCGCCACCCCCGCGCCGTTGGCAGAGACCACCTTCAACTTGACCTTGCCCGCCCCGCTCCCTGCCGGGGAAACCGTCGCGATTGGCATCCTCGACGAGGTGACCGGCCTGGCGCTCAACCCAACGCTCTATGCCATGAACGCAGTCGATGCGCAGCGCTACACCATCGGCCTGCCGTTGGGTCTGGATTCCACCGGGAAATATCGCTACTACCGCCAGGGCGGGCGGCCCGCGCAGGAAGATAGCGCCCTCGACGCGCCCATCCGCTACCGGCTGCACACCGTCAGCGGCCCGGCAGTCGTGAGCGATATCCTGGCCTCCTGGTCCGACCAGCCGTTCAGCGGCCCGGTCGGGCGCATCGCCGGGACGGTGACGGACGCCGCTTCGGGCAAACCCATTCCGAACATCCTGGTGGTGGCCGGCGGCCAGGCCGCTTTAACCGATTCCCTGGGGCAATACGCCCTCGAAAGCCTGCCGCAAGGCACCCAAACCATCAGCGCCTATGCCCTCGACGGAGCGTACTCGTCCTTCGAGCAGGGAGCCGAAGTGCGCGAGGGCCTGACCACCGCCGCCCCCATCCCGGTCAAAGCGGCAATCACCGTGCAGGTCACGTTCAACGTCACCACGCCCGATACCACCGTCAGCGGCGCGCCCCTGCGCCTGGCGGGCAACCTGCTCCAGCTTGGCAACACCTTCGCCGACCTGGACGGCGGCATCAGCACGGTTGCCTCGCGCATGCCCACCCTTTCGGCCACGTCCGACAACCACTATTCCCTGACCATGCGCCTGCCGGTCGGGGCCGACGTCCGCTACAAATACACCCTCGGCGATGGTTTCTGGAACGCCGAACACGACCAGAACGGCAATTTTGTCGTGCGCCCGTTCATCGTCCCGCCCACCGATACGGTCTTGCAGGATACGGTCATTACCTGGCAGGCGGGCACGTCGGCCCCCATTTTGTTCGACGTGACCGCGCCCGCCAATACCCCCACCGGCGACACGGTCTCGATCCAGTTCAACCCCTACGGTTGGACCGAATCCCTGCCCATGTGGCCGCTGGGCAACAACCATTGGGTCTACAAACTGTTCGGCCCGCTGAACATGCTCGGTTCCTTCCATTATCGTTTTTGCCGCAACGGCCAGTGCGGCGCTGCCGACGACATCGATACCGCCAGCCAGCCCGCCCTCCAGCGCTCCGCCAACACCAGCCTGACCGACCAGGATATCCAGGATACGGTCAATGCCTGGGCCTGGTGGCCCGAAGCCGAACCGGTGACGTTGGTCGCCGTCCCGGTCAACAAGCGTCAGGGCAGCTTTTGGACCGGGGTCGAGTTCCAAAACGCCTACCGCCCCAACTGGCAGACGCTCTATCCCTCGGCCATGCAGAACGTGAGCGCGTTGGGCGCCAACACCGTCATCCTTGCGCCCACCTGGACGGCGACCTCTTCCAACCCGTTGATTTTTGCCCCCACCCCCGGCAGCGACCCGCTCTGGGCGGACATGCTCCAGGCCGCGCAAAATGGCCGCGCGCAGAACCTGAACGTGGCAATCTATGCCACGCCGCGTTTCCTGCCGTCCACGCCCGATTTCTGGCTAAAGGCCCCGCGCACGCCTGAATGGTGGAACAGTTGGTTCGAGCGTTACCGCGCCTTTGCGCTCTATCACGCCGACCTGGCCACGCAGTCGGGCGCGCAGGCGCTCATTTTGGGCGGCGAGGCAGTCTTTCCGGCCCTGCCGGGCGGCACGCTCGTGGACGGCAGCAGTTCCAACGTCCCGGCGGACGCCGAAACGCGCTGGCGGAATTTATTGGGCGAGGTGCGTCAGCGTTTTACCGGCCAACTGCTTTGGGCGCACCCGTACGGGAACACGCTCCAGCCCGCCCCCGCCTTCATTGACCAATTCGACGCAATTTACCTGCTCTGGTCGGCCCCGCTGGCGACGGATTTGTCCGCCACGACGGATTCCCTGGCGGCTGAGGCCGGTCGCCGCCTGGATGGCGACATCCTGCCCTTCCTGCAGGCAGCCAAAAAACCGGCGGTGATCGCCGTCGATTATCCCTCGGCGCGGGGCGCGGCCATGGGCTGCGTCCCCTCCGGCGGCGGCGGTTGCCTCGATTGGAGCGCGCTCGCCCGTCCGTATCCCGATACGCCCTCCGCCACGCTGGACTTGAAGGGCCAGGCAGACCTGTACCAGGTCATGCTGCAAGCCGTCAACCAGCGCGATTGGGTGGGCGGATTTGTCAGCCGCGGTTACTACCCGGCCGTTTCGCTGATGGACAAGTCATCGTCGGTGCGCAGTAAAATGACCGCCGACC
>JBARBA010000365.1:0-2143 GCA_049792555.1 Anaerolineales bacterium | reverse complement strand
GGGCATCATCATTCAAAGTATGCAGCGCCAATATAGACGATCAATCATCCATCAAAAATGGATTACGGATCAAACCGGACAGTTGAACGCGGGTCTGTTTGCTGCTTTGGATGAAGCCCAGGTTTATAAAATACTGGCAACCCATTTACCGAACATGGGTATCGAAAATATTGGCGTGGCCTTCTTCGAGACAGAAGATGATGACCCTGTTGCCCGGACCTCGCTCCGTAAAGTGGCAGAACATGATGATGCTGAACACCAGGGTGCGGAGTTTCGGTTCCCCAGCCGCCAGTTCCCGCCGGCCGATTTGTATAGCGAGCCTTATCGCCTGGTTTTGCTGCCGATTGCCGGTCAGAAAGAAATGCCCGGGTTTATTGCCTTTGATGCGGCCAACCTGGAAATATGTGGCAATATTGCTTGGCAATTGGTCACCTTCCTTAAGGTCGTGCGCTTGTATCGGGATGCTACGGATGGTCGTCGTTTAGCCGAAGAAGCCACTCACCTGAAAAGCCGCTTCCTTTCGACGGTAAGCCACGAACTTCGCACCCCCCTTAACCTGATCGTGGGATTAAGTGGCATGTTGCTGCAAGACGAAACGGCCAACGACTCGGCATCCTATTGGCGCGATATTAAGCGCATTCACGCCAGCGCGCAACACCTGGACGGCCTCATTCAGGATGTGTTGGATTTGTCCCGCGATGAAATGGGCCAATTGAAGTTGGTGTCTGAGCCGCTGGAACTGGAATTTGTCTTAAAGGTCGTTGCTACGGTAGGGGAACAGTTGGTTCGTGATAAAGGTTTGGAATGGCAGGCCTTTATCCCTGAGGAGTTGCCCAAAGTGTGGGGCGACCGAACGCGCCTGCGCCAGATCGTACTCAACCTCATTAGTAACGCGGTGAAATTCACCGCTCGCGGCAAAGTTACATTTCGCGTAAGCGTCAGCGAAGACACGATCACCGTCTCGGTCAGCGATACCGGTTTGGGGATTGCGCCTGAAGAACAAGGCGTTATTTTTGATGAGTTTCGTCAGACCGAAAGGACCAAGTCGCGCGGATACGGTGGGTTGGGGCTGGGGTTGGCGATTTGCAAGCGCCTCGTGGAGATGCACGGCGGGCATATCGGCGTGCGTTCATCCGGCGAGGAGGGCAGCGGTTCCACGTTTTACTTTACCCTGCCGGTGATGGAAGGCGAGGGAGAACCCAAGAAGCCGGAAGCAGTAGTGCCGCTGAACCAATCCGTCCTTCTTTTGGCCGAACGGGCCGGGAATGGCGAGCAACTGGGTAAGTACCTGAGCCGGCAGGGCTTTGATGTGGAAACGGCCTGGATCGATGCGAATACCGACAGGCTTTCGCGTTGGCTCAAGTCCCCGCCAGGGGCGGTGGTGCTTGAGCAGGGAATGGCCGCGAAACAAGGCTGGGAAATTTTACAGTTGTTAAAGGATAATCCTGCCACCCAGGAGGTTCCGGTATTGTTCTATTCGCTGGATGGGGGACAAAACAGCGGCTCGATGCTCGAGTTGAATTACCTGACCAAACCGCTGAATAAGGCGGAATTGATACGGGCGCTGGACCGGCAGGGATTGAAAGACAAAGACACGCCAGAGCGGCGCGAGAAAACCGTGCTGGTGGTGGACGATGACCCCGGCACCCTGGATATGCATGCGCGCATTGTTTCCATGTGGTCGGAAGAATGCCGCATTTTAAAGGCCAGGAATGGGAAAGAAGCGTTGGCAATTATCCAGGACGCCCATCCAGACCTGGTTTTGCTGGATTTGATGATGCCCGAATTGGATGGTTTTGGCGTGTTGGAAGCTATTCGCAGCGACGAACGCACGCGGGATATTCCGGTGCTTGTATTAACCGGCCAGGCGCTGACGCTCGAAGAAATGGCCAAACTGAACCGGGGCGTAACGAACGTGTTGGGCAAAGGCTTGTTCAGCATGGAAGAAACTTTGTATCATGTTGAAGCGGCGCTTGCGCGCAGTAAAACATTGGGGAACGAGACCCAGCGTATTGTTCGCAAGGCGATAGCCTACCTTTATGAGCACTACATGGAGCCGATCTCATTGGACGATGCCGCCCGTTACGTGGGGATGAGCAAGGAATACCTGGCGCGCTGTTTCCACCAGGAAATGGGCGTGACG
>JBARBA010000364.1:0-6175 GCA_049792555.1 Anaerolineales bacterium | reverse complement strand
GAAATGAACTTTTTGCTGACGATATATTTTCTTCCAATCCCCATAAAGCCGGGCGACTGCACGCCTCCGCCCACCGAACCGGCCAGGGTGCTGAAACTCATGCCGGTAGGCGTCATGCCGTTGTATTCGCGATTGACGACGATGAACCCGTTGGCTTCCGGCAGGATGGCGACGATGCACTCGAAACAGCCGCAGCTTGTTTCGGGATATTCCATGATGGTGTAGGCGTTGAATTTTTCGACCGTCTGATTCGAGGTGCGCACCACGAAATCGTTGACACCTTGCCACTGGCCTTTGAAGGCATCCAGCACCTGTCCTTTTTTGACAGGCTGGTTCGGGCCGGTCGGGTCAATTTCGTAGGAGGATTTACCGTCCAGCCAGGTGTATGCGCCGCATAATCCCGGCCTTTCGGGCTTGATGATGCAAATGTGGTTCGGGGCAAAGGACTGACACAAGGCGCAGGAGTAGAACTCTTCCACACTCTCGTCGGTCATGCCGGCCGAACGCTGGTCGCGCTGTTCGAAAGAAACCATCGCATCCGGCAGCAGCGCCTGGATTTGGTCGAGGTCGGTATAAATCTCCACAGCCACCTTGTCCACGATTTTGCTGAACCCATCATGGATTTTGGCGTGCAGGATGACGCCCAGGTGCTTCAGGCGGAAGCCCTTGGCAAAGGCTTCCTTGCCGATGCGCATCCAGATCAACTCGCGCTGGCCCATGTGGAAGACGCCCATGGCCTCATTCAAGAAGCTGTGGATGTGGCGCTCGACGACCGGCTCGAACATTGGCTGCATGGACCGCCCGGCGACTTTTACCACAATCGCCAGCGGCATGGCCGACCCAACCTGCGCCTGGTCGATGTCCGCGCCGTGCAGCGTGATGGTGTTGTCTTCGATCTGATCCATCGCCACGCTGGTGGCCCATTCGAAGGCTTTGGAGTATTTGCCGCCGAATTGCACCTGCATGTCCTCTTTGCGGATGCGCTCGCCTTCGAAGGCCGAACCGAAATGCACCGGGATATCGATCTCGGCCACTTTTACCTTGATGCCGCGGCTTTCGAGGCAGCGCCCGGCGATTTTCTGGTAATCCTTTTCCACCACCAGGGTTTCGAAGCGGGTTGTCCCGGTCTGGCCGATTGGGTCGAGCGGCTGGTCGGTGATGATCGGGAAACCCATGGCGATGGCAGCCGCCCCGGCTGCGGCGGTGATCGCTCCGATCTCGCCCAGCACCAGGCAGAAGGCGGGCACGCGCGCCCGGCAGTATTCCAGCGCCTTTTGGGCTTCGCCCAGGTGGACTCCGCCGAAGGTCAGCGCGGCGCGCATGGCAAAGTTGAGCGCGTAAACGGCCGAACCGATGTCCCCGCCCAACGGCACCACGTACGTCTCCAACCCGATTTCCACATGGTTTTCCTGCAATTGTTCGAGCATGCTCTCGTTGGCCTGGTTGCCCACGATGAGACTGAGGATGTTGCGGCGCTGGAAATCGCGGATGATGCGCTCGGCAACGTCGGCGCTGGGCGCTTTGCCTATGATGACTGCCACGCCCGGCATCCGGCCATCCACCATAAGCAGGCCCAGCGAACGCAGCACATTATCGGCAATAAAACCGATCCCGGCAGCCTCTTTGCCTTTTTGCAGCGCTTTGAGCAATTCCACGCTCAAGGCGGTGGCCAGGCCGCGATTGACGGTGCCTTCCAGGCCTTCGATATTGAGTGCGGCGTCCCGGCTTTCGGCAACCGCTTTGAAGCGCTCCACCAGCGCGGGCAGATCGCCGTAGGTTGGCGCTTCCACGCCCAACAGGGCGTAGGCAATCGGCAGCGGGAAGAGCGTATCTTTGAAAGCGATCGGCTCGGCCTTCTGGTTTTGGGCGCTTTTCTCTTTTACGGTGGCTGCCAGCAAATCCAGAACCTGGCGGGTGCCGGTTTCCACAGCGGGAATAATGGCGTGAGACATGGGGGATTCTCCTATTTCAATTCTTGTTTGATGCTCTCGGCGGCGGCGTTCGCCAGCCAGAGCATTTTCTCGGCGTCTGCTTCTTGCATCGAACCCGCGCCGCAACACGGCGTGATCCAGACTGAGGCCAGGAGCAGGTCAAGGGGGATGTTTTTGGCTTCCAGGGCATGGATACCGCTCCAGAAGCGTTTTACCACCGAAGCGGTGGTTTCTTCCCGGATGCTGTCTGAGTTGGGCACCACGCCCCAGGCCAGGCTGCCGCCACCCTGTAGGTACGCCAGCAGTTTTTCTGGGTAAAGCGTCATGGATTCGGTAAAGGTGACTGCGTCAAAGTTGATGATGTCCACCCCGGCCTCCATCAGCAAAGTCCAGTCGGTGTTGCCACAGCAGTGCGCGCCCGATTTGACGCCTTCGCCTTTGATGGCATCGCTGATCAGCGCGATGGTTTGAACCACCTGTTCGCGTTCCAGGGAGATGAAGGCCGAGCCAAAGGAAGCCAGGTACGGCTCGTCGATGAAGATAATCGCCTGCGGGGAGATTTCCAACAACTTTTTGGCCTGCCAGCGGGCCTTCATCATCAGGCCGTTCGTGAGGATTTCTTCGAATTCGGGGTTATAGAGGATGGAGCGGTTGTTTTCGTCGGTGACGGTCAAGCCGAGGCTGATCGGCCCGGTGACCTGGCCCTTGACCATTGGCGGGGCGCTCGCTCCGCTTTTGCAGGCCGCCAGGAAGGCGTGAAAACCGCTGGCGTAGTCTGCGCTCATTGCAAACGCATCCAGGTCATCCTGCATCAGCGCTTCCATGAACTTTTCTTTGGCAGCCGGGAAATTGTCATCCATGCGGAAGAACAGGCGTTGTTTGTCCGTATCAATCGTTGCCCCGGGCAGGCCCTCGGAGTACTGGATATACATGCCCTCGCGGAAATCCCGTTTGGGCAACTGCGGCCAGAAAGGCGACTCAGCGAACGTGCGGCTAATCAATGCCATAGCCTGGTCTACATTCTGGTGAGGCAGGCTTCCGATGGCAGTACCGATAATTTTATAATCCATGCTTTCTCCTGATTTATTTCAATGCTCGACAAACGGCTGTATCCAGGGATTGTTTTCCGGGATAAGAACCGTTTCGGTTGGTTTTATATGATGCAACCTGGCGTGAGGGTTATGGGAGTTTTGGCGATTATATCCTACGCGCTATCAATGTAATCCTAATATATAAAGGATGGTGCAAACTTACCATTAATCAAGGATAAATTGTAGTGTCTTTGTTTACAATAGGGTAAGTCTGGAATAATTGAAATGTAACAAAAAATGTCATACGGGCGCGACGTCGAACCGCTGTTTGGTGCTCTTGCCATTGTTAGGGGATGAAATGGCCCATGAGAATAAAAAAACCACCGATATTCAGGTGGTTTTTCGTTGTGCCCCAAGCGGACTACCCTACGGGCACGATGTCGAACCGCTGTTTGGGCCTCTTGTCCCCGTTAGGGGATGAGATGGCCCATGAGAGTGAAAAAACCACCGATGTTCAGGTGGTTTTTCGTTGTGCCCCCAAGCGGACTCGAACCGCTGTTTGGGCCGTGAGAGGGCCCCGTCCTGGGCCGCTAGACGATGGGGGCTTGGCCCGCTGCGCTTATGGGGCTTGAGCGGGCGGAATTTTATCACCTGCAAGATGAAACGTCAACGAGAGCGTTCCGAATTTTGCCCGGCGACGGTTTCTATTTTGCGTAATCCACTGCGCGCGTCTCGCGGATCACGGTGACGCGGATCTGGCCGGGGTACTGCATGGTTTCTTCGATCTTCTTGGCAATATCGCGCGCCAGACGGGTGGCGTCCAGGTCGTCGATTTCTTCGGGGCGCACAATGATGCGCACTTCGCGTCCGGCCTGGATGGCGAAAGCTTGACTGACGCCTTTGAACGAGGTGGCCATGTCTTCCAGCGTGCGGATGCGCTTGATGTACGCTTCCAGGTCTTCGCGGCGGGCGCCGGGCCGCGCTCCCGAAATGGCGTCGGCGGCTTCGGTGATGACCGCTTCCACCGATTCCTGCTCCACTTCGTGGTGGTGCGAGGCAATTGCGTTGATCACCAGCGGGTGGACGCCGTAGCGCTTGCAAAACTCCGCGCCAAGCCCGGCATGGGTGCCTTCCTGGTTATGATCCATGGCCTTGCCGATATCGTGCAGGAACCCGCCCATCTTGGCGATTTCGATCTTTGCGCCCAGTTCGGCGGCCAGGATGGCGGCCAGCTTCGAAACTTCCACGGCGTGGGCCAGTTGGTTCTGCCCGTACGACGTGCGGAATTTAAGCCGCCCGATCATGCGCAGCACTTCGGGATGCAAACCGGCGATGCCCGCGTCGAAAGCGGCCTGTTCACCGGCTTCGGCCATGATCTTCTCGACGGCCTTGGTTTCGTCTTCGATGATCTTTTCGATGTTTGCGGGGTGGATGCGCCCATCCACGGTCAGGCGCGTCAGGGCGCGGCGGGCCACTTCGCGGCGCACCGAGTCGAAGCAGGAGATGGTCACAGCTTCGGGGGTATCGTCCACGATCACGTCCACACCGGCAGCCTGCTCGAAGGCGCGGATGTTGCGTCCGTTGCGGCCCACGATGCGTCCCTTCATTTCTTCGTTCGGCAAAATTACCACCGAAGAAGTTACTTCGGAAACGTGCTCTGAAGCCACACGCTGGATGGAGTCGGCGATCAGCTTGCGGGCGCGCTTTTCGCCTTCCTCGCGCGCTTCGGTTTCGATCTGGCGGATGATGCGCGCCATATCCCCGCGCGCCTCTTTCTCGACGTCGTCCAGCAAAATCTTGCGGGCGTCTTCCTGCGACATCTGCGCAATCTCCTGGAGTTTTTTGATTTCGTCGTCGTAGAGCTTTTCCACGTCGTTGGCGTGCTTGTCAATGATGGACTGGCGCTTGTTTAGAGTCTGTTCACGCTGTTCCATCTTCTCGAAGCGGCCGTCCAATTCTGTCCGGCGATGGTCCAGGCGTTCGACTTCACGGTTGAACTCGTTACGGCGCTGGGCCAGTTCATTCTCGGCAGCCTGGGTAATCTTCAACGCCCGGTCGCGGGCTTCCAACTCAATTTTATTGGCCTTATCGGAAGCAATCTGCACAATCCCCTGGGCCTTGGATTGCTCTTCACGCCGTTCGGCCTTTACCTGGTTATTTCGATAGAAATAGCCGGCGGCCGCGCCTAGCGCGAGCGCCACAATTGCAATGATCACGTCAAGTATTGGATTCATATCAGATCCTCATCATCATTCGTAGTAGATTGATTATCGCCGGCGTGGATTTCGCTCCACACCTGACGTAAAACCGGGGCAACCACCGCGTAGGAAAATCCGCGGCGTCCCAGGAAGCCCCCCAGCTTCCGGCGAAAATCCGGCCATTCCAGGCGTTCAACTTTGCGCATGTGTTTGCGCGCAGCTTCGAGCGCCAGCGCGTTCTCGTCGACGTTGGCCTCCAGCGCACCCTGGACCACTTCATCGTCGAGGCCCTTCTGGCGCAACTCCATCGCCAGGGCGCGGCGGCTGCGTGGACGGAAGGCGCCGCGGTTCTCGACCCACGCCTGGGCAAATTGCTGATCGTTCAACAAATTTGTTTCCTGCAAACGTTTCAGCACTTCTTCGATCACGTTTTCGGGAATCTCGTGCTTCTGGAGATTTTCCCGTACTTCCTGCACCGAGCGCGGACGGTAGCCCAGGAAACGCAAGGCTTTTCCGAGCGCCACCTCGCGCGCGTCTTCGGTTTGCAGCGCGGCGATCTTCTCATCGCTCAGTTCCTGCCCCGTGCGCAGCCAGGCCGCCACGATGCGGGACAGGCCGAAGGCGAACTCGTCATCCAGCGAAATATTCACCCGGTTGGGGTTTTTCTTCTGGGCGGTGATTGCCGTGATTTTTCTCATAAGGCTCTCCCGTTTTTGGCGGGAAATTTCACCCCAAAGACACAAAGGCGCCAAGTTTTGAAGGGAAAGCTCAAAAATCTTTGTCTTTGTGCCTTAGTGGCTCTTGCCCCCGCATGGGGGTCGTGGTAAAAAAGCTTTATTAAAGCACACAGCCGTCAACCTGCTTGCGCAGGCCACGGCTGTGGTATATGCCCCGATAACGCTCACCCACCGTCGATTGAGTCGGTTGGGTAAGGTCAGTTGTAAAGCGATAACAATGCGTTACCGCGCTACACAATAGTTTTTTTATGAAGTCGTTTAATCAAATATCTTCTCGT
>JBARBA010000363.1:0-3460 GCA_049792555.1 Anaerolineales bacterium | reverse complement strand
TACGGGGGCGGGTGTGGTGTATGGCAGGCAGGACACAGCGAAGGGATGCGACGGGTGTGGGTGTATGGGAGGCGATCAATCGGCGCGGAGCAACTCGTCCAACACGGCATCCAGCGTGAGTTGTGCGCCGCTGGCGAGACCGGTCTGGACGCGCTGGGGGTCAAGCTGCCATTCGGCCAGGAGCAGGTTGATCTCGCGTTCGGCCTCGCTGTCGTAGGCCGGGCTGGTTTTGGCAACGCCGAGCAATTGCAGGGCGCGCTCCACATCCCCCTCGATATAGGCCAGCAAGGCAAAATAGATGACCGCCGGAACCAGGATCGGCGTGGCACCCATGCGCCGGGCGCGGGCAGCGCCTGCGCGCAAATATTGGCGCGCATCGTCCATGCGGCCCAGGCGGATGCCCGCGCGGCCCAGGTTGATCTCACGCATGGGCAAACCGGCCTGCGCGCCCGTCTCGCGCAGGGTTTCAAGCGAGCGCATGTGATAATCCCAGGCTTTCTGCCATTGATTCTGCTCCCCGGCCTGCTCGCCCAGGTTATTAAGCGCCACGGATGCCCGTTCGCGGTGGCCCAGGAAAACCGCCAGCTTGAAAACGCGCTGGTAATAATCTTCCTCTTCTTCTGGGTGCCCCAACGCGCCCGCCACCACGCCCAGACAATTCAGCGCCCGCATAACGCTGACGTTATCTCCGACCGTTTGGGCAATTTCATGGCCTTCGATGCAATACGCCTGCGCCTGACGCAGGTTGCCCAAATGCCATTCCACCGCGCCGAGCGTCACCAGCACCCGTCCAAGCGTGGACTGGACATTATTCTCGCGCGCCAGGACCAAACCCGCCGAAAGATACGAGCGCGCCTCCTGGTAAGTTCCCTGGAACGAGGCGATCTGGCCCAACTGAATGAACGCATCCGCCACCAGGGCATCGATCTTTAATTCTACAGCCATGCTGACCGCTTTTTCGGCATGGTCCTGGGCTTCGATGTAATCTCCCAACTGCAGGTTGGTTTCGGTCAAACCGAGTTGCATGGCAACCACTTCGCGTGCCGGATGCTCCTGGTGGCCTGATAGATCGATGGCGTGCTCGAAGAAAGAACGAGCTTCAGCAAGCGCGCTCAGGCTCAAGGCGCGTTCGGCCGCTTCGGCAAGGACGGTTGCAGCGCGACCGGGATCGCCGCCCTTTTCGAAGTGCTCCGCAATCTGGGGCAGGTACTCGACGCGACGCTCGCCGCTGGCGCGCACCAGCCAGTCCCCGGCAGAAAAATGACAGGTTGCGCGTTGGCGCTTAAGCATGGCGTTATACGCCACTTCGCGCAGCAGGTGATGTTTGAACGTATATTCGCGCGCGCCGGCAAAAGCAGACGGCTGGCGCTCGAAGATCAGTTCTTTGTGTTTGAGCCTTTCGAGCGCGCCCAGGATTTGTCCTTCTTCGGCGCTGCCCTTGAGTTCGATGACGGCCTGGTCCCAGAAAACCCGTCCGACGACAGAGGCAAGTTGAAGGGTGGCGCGTTCGAACGGGGGAAGGTTGTCCAAACGGGATTGAATCACCTCGGTCAAGGTCTGAGGCACATGTACGGCAGCCAGCCGGCTGAGATCGACGCGCCAGGCATCTTCATGCGTTTGAATGACCTGCGCGTCGATCAGCATCTTGATCAGTTCTTCAAGATAAAAAGGATTGCCGTCCGCGCCGCCGACCACCAACTCAAGCACGGCGCTGGGCAAATCAGGCACTTTTTGCAGAATTTCATGGACCAGACGACGGCTATCATCTTTGCCCAAAGGCTCAAGCTTCAGGCTGTGAAAAGCCGGGAAGTTTTGCCCCCATTTTGGGTAGCGCTCATACAGCATGGGACGCGCCACCATCAGCGCCATCAAGGGAAGCGACGGAGGCAGGTTTTCGAAAAGGGAAGAGAGCATATCCAGCGAGCCGGTATCGGCCCAGTGCAGGTCGTCGATCATAAGCAGCACCGGCCTCCTGGCAGGGATGTCGCGGAAAAACTGCGTCAGGTAATGAAGGGCCTGCTGGCGAATCTGCTGCGGGTCGCGCAGCAGGCCGCGCAAATAAAAGCTGGAGGAGAAATTGAAGCCAAGCAAGTGACCAATGACATGCGCTTTCTCAAGCGCGTGGTCATCATCGGGCAGGAATTGGCGAAAACCGGCCTCCAACTTTTCGTGAGCAACGATGAGCGAGTCGTTGTCGTAAATCTCGAAACGGAACGAAAAAATATCGCGCAAGAGCGCATAAGGCGCATTGTTCATCGAAAGACTGGCGCGCCCCTTGAACCACCACCAATCCGTCTCTTGCAAATCGGCCCAGGCGCTGAATTCGTTGAGCAGGCGGCTTTTGCCCAGGCCGGCGTCACCCAAAACGCCGGTGATTTGCAGGCTGTTCTGCAAGAATGCCGCGTTGAAGGCGTTCTTGATCTGCTCCATTTCAAGATCGCGGCCCACCATGCGCGTCTCGACGCCTTCGACGCCGCGCGTCTCGAGGCGAAAAGCGCGAGGCTTGACATATTTCACCAGGTAGGTCTGCACCGGTTCAGGCCTGCCAGTCAGTTCCAGCGGAGCCTGCGGCTCAAGACCAAATACGCCGCGCACATGTTGGTAGGTATCGTGGGAGATCAGAATCCCACCCGGCGGGCAGGCCTGTTCAAGCCGCGCGCCCAGGTTGATCGTATCGCCCACGGCCGTAATTTCACCGCGCGCGCCAATCGAACCGATCAGCACCGGGCCGGTATTCAATCCAATGCGTATTTTCAAGTCACTGGCAAGCTGTAAGGCCGGGTGGAATTGGGCGATTTCTGCCTGCATGACCAGGGCGCAACGCACGGCGCGATCGGGATCATCTTCGCGGCTTTCGTCTGCGCCCCACAAGGCCATGACGCCGTCCCCCAGGTGTTTGTCGATGCGGCCGCCGTGCGCAAGAACGACGCCATCCAGCCGCTCCCAGAGCGCGTGCATCATGTCACGCACGTCCTCGGCATCCTGGTTGGCAGAGATGGCTGTAAAACCGCTCATATCCGCAAGCAAAACCGTGATGATGCGGCGCTGGCGCGCATCTTCGATTTTGCCGGAAGGCTGGGATGCGGAAATGGCGCTGAGCATGGCAGCCAGTTTCTCGCGCAACGGCCCCAGCGCGCTATCGACGACCTCGTCGCCGATGACCGCGCGCTGCGCTTCGAGGGCCTGGATGGCCTGTTCGACCTTTTCGATCTCGCTCATGGCTGGGATTGTACAGGTGTTTGGGGAATTGGGGAAGGATGGAGAATGGCGGCTCGGGCGGGAGTGTTGCGCCCACTCCGCTATGCTACGGGATGACATGTTGCGTATTCCGTGTTGCGTATTCCGTTTTGAAGGTTTATATCATCCCATAGCCAGCGGAGTGGACGGAACACGCAACACGCAACATTCTGCGAGGCTTCAACTGGAATGAAGCACACCCCTCTATCTTTAGCCGGCCATC
>JBARBA010000362.1:0-2055 GCA_049792555.1 Anaerolineales bacterium | reverse complement strand
CGACGATGGCGTTCGGGCAGCGCGCGCGCAACTCCATCAGGGCCTGCGCGCCCCGGTCGATGGGCAGCAAGGCCCAGTCCACCAACAGCATGTCCAGGCAGGTGGCCGGCGCCTGGGCCAGCGTGGTCGGCCAATCGGCAGCCTCGCCGACTACATCCATGTTTAGATCAAGGAGCAGCAGGCATAGCGCTGTGCGTTCTTCGAGCAGGGCATCGGCAATATACACACGGGTCATCCCATCATCGTACAACAAACACGCCCCGACGGTATCCGCCATCCGGGGAGTGTTGTCCTCCCCCACTTGGGGGAGGGAATGTCAAAAAGCGGGTTTTGTCTGGTAAACAACGATGCAATCACGCCCGGCTTGTTTGGCGGCATACAAGGCTTCGTCCGCCGCCCGCAGCAAGTCGACGGCGTTTGTGCCGTGTTCGGGCATACAGGCGATGCCGGCCGACAGGGTGATCACGCCCAGGGTTTGCTCACCGTCGTGAACCTGAAGCCCTTTCATGAATACGCAGATCTGTTGCACCCGCTCCTGCGTATCGGCGATGGACGAATCGGGCAGGACGAGCACAAACTCGTCGCCGCCATAGCGGCAGGAGATGTCGCTTTTGCGCAGACGCTCGCTCAAAACGTGCCCGAACTCGCGCAACAGCGCGTCACCGGAGCCGTGACCGAGTGTATCGTTGAACTGCTTGAAGCCATCGATATCGAGCATGACGATACACAGCGCAGCGTTGCGTCGCAGCGCCATATCCAGTTCACGCGGCAGGGTTTCGTCCAGATAGCGCCGGTTGAACAGGCCGGTCAGCGGGTCGTGGATGGCCTGGTGGCGCAGTTGGTCGCGCAGCTTTAAGTTGGAGATGGAGAGCTTGATCGTTTCGCCGACCGTCACGGCCAGTTGCTGCAAGCTCAGTTGATGCTCGCCTTTGCGCGTGGCGCTATCCACCAGGCATAATACGCCCAATGTTTCACCCTGGACCATCAAGGGCAGACACAAGTAGCCGGTCTGTGGCGCATGGGTGAAATGATGGCACAACAAATCAAGCTGCGGGTTGACAACCTCATGCAATTGGCCGCGCCGCAACGCCCAACAATCCTCCAATGAAAAGCTGGACTCGATAATGGCCTCAACGCCCCAACGCACGACCACTTCAAGGTGCTGATCCCGGCCATGCAAAATGGCAAGACAGCCGCTCTGCCCGGGAAATAATTCTCCCGCAACCAGGCTGATGACCTGATAGGCTTCGGCCTGCGTGATGCAGGACTGTAGCAGGTCATTCATGCGGTTGAGCAACTGCATTTCCTTGTCACGCCATTGAAGTTCATCTACAAAGACCGACAGTTCGTCGTTCGCCGTCTGCAGGTAAGCCTCTACGCGCTTGCGCGTCGTAATATCGCGGACGTTGCACTGGATCACCCGCCAGTCATTGACCATATAAACGTTGCTGACGAATTCCACCTGTTTACGCTCTCCCGCTTTGGTTTCCAGGGGAATATCCTCGTAACGGATGTAGTCGTTTTTTTGCAACTGGCGCATGGCCTGTTGGCTGGCCGGGATGTTTTTGACCGGGCCGATCTCCCAGAGCGCTTTGCCGATCAACTCGGTTTTCGAGTAACCCAGCATATCTTGCAGGAAGGGGTTGGCGTCGATAATCCGGCCCGTGTCCCCATCCAGGATCAGGATGCCGTCTTTGGCTGTCTCGAAGAGGCGGCGGTAGCGGGTTTCTGATTCCTCCAATGCGCTTTGCTTTTGCCCATCATGGTCGAGAAAAACACTCTGGGGCAACCCAATTTCGGCGAAAGGTCGATAAATTAATTCTTTCACCGGCTTTAGGGGCGCCGATAAGGCGGTGTTCTCTGTAATGAGTCGGTCTTTTGGAGAAGTTGACATGGTTGGCCTATCCATCCGTCGAAAATGCCACCAGTATATGGCTGAACCGTTACCAATACGCTGCTTGCATTGGATTGGATTGGGGGCCAGTCAGGTGACACGCTTTTCTTAAAGTTTTTTTGTCCACGAAGTACACGAAGAACACGAAGTTTAAAATCTTT
>JBARBA010000361.1:0-4525 GCA_049792555.1 Anaerolineales bacterium | reverse complement strand
ATCAAAGAGCCGCTACACGGCCCATTCGAGCACAGGGTTCGCGCTCTTCTGGGGAAGTCCGATATATTCGTATTACTGCGCCGTTGGGCTGCATCCAATCGGCTCAACCCATTTGTAACGGATTCATCCTTTGCGTCAGAAGGATCAGATTTTTCATCAGTCGCATTGACCATATGCGCCTTCTTTCTCTTGGCGAACATACCGCAAAACAACCGGACTTTCTTAAGCCTTTCATGGGTCAGTTGGATACCCATGACGCCGGATAACACGCCTGAATTATATGGCGCTTTGAGATTTTCCGCGATGGGCCACCATGTCTGGCGGCGATTCGTGAGTCGGAACTTGTCCTCGCAGGGGATTGCCAATCCGGCCTTACATCTGGCGGATGCAAACACTCTACAATCATTGGATGTAGCTGGAGGCGTTAATGATACAATTAGACATTGCCTTGGATTCACACCTACAGGAAAGAGGTAAATCTGATGGAAATTTCAATGAATGCCAAAGTAAATTGTTCGGATGGGCCTTACGGCAAGCTGATTTGCCTGGTGCTCATGCCCACCAACGAAGAAATAACGCACGTGGTGGTCGCCGAAGATTCCTACTCGGAAATACAATACCTGGTCCCCATTGAGCGTATTTCAGAGAGCACTCCCGAATTGATCCGGTTGAAGTGCAGCCGCGAGGAACTCTTGAAAATGACTGTCTTTAACCAGGTGGAATTCATTCCATCTGGTTTGAACGGCGCTTACGGGGGGTTTTCCATGGTGTGGCCTTATGCCATCCCGGCAGTAGGCTACATTACCGTCGACCACGAGCATGTCCCGGCCGACGAGCTTGCCATCCGGCGAGGCGCCAGCGTTGAAGCGACCGACGGTCATGTCGGTCGCGTGGATGAATTCCTGATCGATCCGGCAAACGGCGCCATCTCTCATCTCCTATTGCGCGAAGGTCATTTCTGGGGGCAGAAAGATATCAGCGTGCCGTTGAGCCAGATCGATCGCATCGAAGAAAATACGGTTTGGTTGAAGCTGGATAAGAAGAGTATCGAAGCGTTGCCGGCCATTCCCATCCATCATGGCCGGCCGGACAAGGAATAGACTGATGAGCGACCGTATTCGTGAGATTTTGGGCTGGTACCGGAGTGAAAACCCCGGCGTATTGACGAACCTGTCCCGGCTGCTCAACCACGGGCGGCTTGGGGGCGCGGGGCGCATGATCATTTTGCCTGTGGACCAGGGCTTCGAGCACGGGCCGGACCGAAGCTTTGCGCCGAACCCGCCGTCTTACGACCCGCTCTATCATTTCCAGCTTGCCATCGACGCCGGGCTGAACGCTTACGCCGGCCCGCTGGGTTTCCTGGAAGCCGGCGCGGCGGAATTTGCGGGACAGATACCCTTGATCCTCAAGCTGAACAGCCACGATCTACTGCACCCGGAGCAAGACCCGCTCGGCGCGCAGACGGCTTCCATCCGCGATGCGCTGCGGCTGGGCTGCGTGGCCGTCGGCTACACCATCTACCCCGGCACTGCCGAACGGCGCTTGCAGTACGAGCAGTTCCGCGAGCTTGCCGAGGAAGCCAAATCGGCCGGGCTGGTCGTGGTGGTCTGGTCTTACCCTCGCGGCGGCGGGTTGAGCAAGGACGGCGAGTCGGCCCTCGACGTGACCGCTTACGCCGCGCACATTGCCGCGCAACTCGGCGCGCACATCGTCAAAGTCAAACTACCCACCGCGCACATCGAACTTGAAGAGAACCACAAGGTTTACGAGGAACAGCGCATCCCGCGCGAGACGCTGACCGAGCGGGTGCGGCACGTGATGCAAAGCACGTTCAACGAGCGGCGGATCGTCATCTTTTCGGGCGGCGACAGGGTGGATGACGCCGCCATCCTGGACGAAGTCCGCGCCATCCGCGCCGGGGGCGGGTTCGGCTCGATCATCGGGCGCAACTCGTTCCAGCGCGAGCGGACGGCGGCTCTGAGCCTGCTCGACCAGATGATGCGCATTTACAAAGGGGAAACGCCGTAACGACGGCGGAACATCCGGCCAACCTGATCGCGCGCCATTGCCTATATAACACCAGACCTCGGAGTTTTGCAAAAACTCCGAGGTCTTTTAGGACAAGCACGCAATTACCGGAAACTAATTGTTTGATTCCATCGCGTCATTTCTTTTCAAACCCCGGAAGCTTTTTGAATTACAGCCCCAACTCGCTTTGTGTGCCGTCTTTGCGTTTGATGCGCTCGGCCTGCTTGAACGGGTTGCGCGCCGGGGGTGTTTCGACCCGTTTGCCTGAAAACAAATCGGCAATGGTCAGGATTTGAATTTTGGGATATTTCTTTTGCCAGGTGGGGGAACTATAAAAGCCTGCGCTGGCCGCCGTGGTAAGCATGTTGCGTGTGGGTTCTTCGAGGGTGAGAAAGACGCCAATCGGCGCTTTCTCGTTTTCCATTGCGCCGATCAAATCGCGGATATGGCTGTCCTGCACATGCCCGCTCTTGACCTGCACAATGGTTTTGTAAGTGGTTTCGCCGGGCGCATCAACAAAGAACAGGTAGCCGTCAACTCCCTTGTCTGCGCCTTTCCTGCCTTGTTTTGAGCCGGTCTCGCCGCCCAAAGGCTTTGCGCCGATCAAAGATAGCGCCCAAAACTGGAACTGGTAGCGGTCGTCTTTGGCAAGTTGCCTTGCCGAAGCCAGGTCTTCCGGCTCGCCAAGGATGGCGTAATCTTTCCCGCCGGTCAATGCAAAACTATCCTGCAAGCGATATTTCATCAACGCAATCGAAAGGTAGGTAATATCGATCCCAATCCATTTGCGATTAAGCTTCTGGGCGGCTACCACCGCCGTGCCGCAGCCGCAAAATGGGTCCAATACCACGTCGCCTTCTTCGCTGGAGGCCTGGATGATGCGCTCCAAAAGAGCCAACGGTTTTTGGGTGGGGTAGCCCATGCGTTCGGCGGCCTGGGCAGAGACCGGGAAAATGTCAGTCCAGACGTCAGCGAGAGAACCTCCTTCGGTATCGTCAACAAACCATTTTAATCTTGGCACTCCGCCCGCTTTCTTGGGCCAATAAATTCTCCCGGCAGAGTCAAGCGCATCCAGCCTTTCTTGCACCGTGCCTTCAGTTGAATGCAGGCTTTTCAGGATTGCTCCCGGTAAAGCCCAGTGCCTGCCTGCGTCGGTGGGATTAATGTCTCGCCAGGGAAGCCCGCTTTCCCCCTTTCTAATCCCTGCCCCGGTAAGGTCTACGGGTTGAAAATATTTTCCCGTTAAGTCATCTTTTCGCGTGAAATTCTTTTCTATATATTCGCGGTTGTGCTCGGTTTTTATATTTGACCAGTGATATACATCGGTTTTAGAGTAAAAGAAAACCACATCATGAATCGGCCCGTAGCGTTTTGCCGAGCTATGCGCCGATGTTCTCTTCCAGGCAATCTCGTTGCGAAAGTTTTCTTTGCCAAAAATCGTATCCAGCACAATTTTGAGATAATGGCTGGCGGTTGGGTCACAATGCAAATACAAGCTTCCGTCAGACTTCAAGACACGGCGCAGTTCCAGCAGGCGGGCGGTCATCATGGTTAAGTAAGCCAGCAACGGCGTTTCGCCGACAATTTCCCGCAGGGCAGCCATCAGCGTCACCACAGAGGCGGGGGCCGTCTCACGCAGTTCGTCGAAAGCCTGGGCGGTTTCCTCCCAACGCCAGAAATCCTTGAAGGCTTCGATTTGCGCCTGCGCTTCCTGCCCGGTTTCATCCCGCAGGGAGACGTTGTACACGCGCTGGCTGTTGAAAGGCGGGTCGAGATACACCAGATCCACGCTTTCATCAGAGATGTGTTCGCGCAAAATCGGCAGGTTGTCGCCGTAGAAGAGGGTGTTGCTTGTCCCCTTTAGGGGATGGGGGATGGGTTTCATAATGCCTCGTTTCGATTGTCATTGCAAGCCGCGTTCCTGGCGGCGAAGCAATCCCCTGGCGGGGATTTTCCCGTGCATTCATTCAAACGATTGTTTAATTTCATCGCGTTATTTCCCCTCCCCCAAATCCGGGACCTGATTTTGGGGGAGGCTGGGAGGAGATGGGGTTCACGCTACTTGCTTTATCAGCCTGATTTCTTCGGGGTTGGCGGCGGGGGTGGGGGTGTCGATGGCGGTTTAATAACTGGCGGTGATGGATTCCGACTATTACGCTCTATCTTTTCGCCGCCAGAATTGGGGCGTTTTTCCGGATTTGTATGCTTATCTTCCACATTTACATCCTTTCATTTACTTTTCGGCTTATTCGATTTCGGTGGTGGTGGAGTGGCTTTTGGGGGTGGTTTTACTTCTTGCGGAGGTTTATTGCAGCTTTCCTGTAAATCCTTGCCTTGCTTGTCACCGCCAGAATTGGAATGAGATTCCTGATGTTTGTCTTGCATATATGCTCCAATTTTATGGGCCTCACTATTTGCCCGACTTTTTAGGCACAGTTACTACCGTTTTCTGCGTAGTTGGATGCGCAGGGGGCGGTTTTTGTGGCAATTTTATTTC
>JBARBA010000360.1:0-12007 GCA_049792555.1 Anaerolineales bacterium | reverse complement strand
GGATATAGGCGTTGCGCAAGTGGTCTGTGAGGGCAGCGGAGTAGAGATAGCGGGCCGGGATGACCTCCCAGCCGCGCCCGGTCGTCTGCCAGCGAACGCTTAATGCGTCAGTGACCTTTTCCACTTGGATGGAGACGGCGTAGAGGTTCCCGGCGCGTAACTCGATGGGGTATTTGTTGTCCCATACATTGCCGGGTTGCGATGGGACGAGCTGCTTTCCGTCGATGGTTACGGTTACGGTTGCGCCGGCATCGGCGTTGATTTGGAGATTGTAGGAGCCATTTTCCGGCGCTTCGAGATAACCGCTCCAAACGCCGCAGATGGGACCGCCGCCCGGGTTGGTATTCGGCGGCAGCTCGTTATTCCCCGATGCGGAATAGTCCAGGTTGGCTTCGGCCTCTTTGACAAGGTTTGGCGATGGCGGGTTGGGTATCGCTACACTGTAGAAAAACTGCGCAGAAAGGCCGGGCGTTTCCAACGCGGTGAGATCATCCAGGGCCGGCAGGGCAACGTCACCGCTTGTATGCAAGACATATTGATCGTTGAGTTTGTTGTCGAGCATGGCGCTGGCGAAGGCAGCATCGGCTTGAGCTGCTGCGCTCACCGACTGAAGCGCCTGCTGCCCCTTGCGTCTCTTCACCAGTTCAGGCAAAATCGCGCTGAGTAGAGCACTTCGTTTTTCCGCCGCTGTGTGCGCGATATCAGAGGCATAGTTATCATAGGGTTGCCGCAATTCAGGGTAACGGGCGAAGAAAGGATCAATGGTAGCGCGGCTCTTTTGAAAAAGGGTGCCTGCCGCTGGAAGAGCATCACCCACTGCTGCAATGAATGCGTTCCTATCGGTAATGGCTGTAATGGCAGAAGCAGCGGACACGAGCGCGCCGCGAATGGCTTCAGTGAGTTCGCCGCTGAAAGAGAGCCGTTTGCGGAAGTCGTCGTAGGCAATCCGCCCGGAGGCGGCATCCACGATGGGCTGTTCCAGATTGGATTGAGTGACCTGCTGGTTTTCCGCATAAAGGCTGTCGACTGCGCTTTCGAAAAGGCCCCTCGCAGCGCTGTCGGTGATTGCTGTGGCAGCGGCAGCTTTAAGCGCCTTGGCCGTGTTTGCCGAAAGAGCGCCGGTAAGCGCAAGACGCTGTTTTGCTTCGTCGTAGGCAAGGTTCGGCGCTGCATCCACGAAAGGCTGTGGCAGTTTGGCGCTGATAACGCTCTGGTTTTCCACATAAAGCAGGGCTACCGCATCTTTGAAAGATTTCCGCGCATCGTTATCGGCAATGGCGCTGTCAGCGGCGGCATTGAGCGCGTTGATCGTGGGGGATAGGTCGCCGGTAAAGGAAAGCTGCCCGGTTCCATCGTCATAAACAAGCCCCGGCGCGGCGGCGAGGATGAGCGCTTCCAAAGCGGCTTGATGATGTTTGTAGGACACCATGCTAGCCAAAGAAAGCGCCCAGTTGCGGATATAAGGCACTGTGGTGATCAGAGACGCTTGAGCGCGGCTGTATGACACCTCGGTCACCAGGGTATTGTTGAGCAGACTGAAGAAGAAGGCGGTGGCCTCGACCCCGTAGACCAGCGTCATGCGCGCCTGCGCAATCGCGCCGTCGGGGTCATCGACGATGGCGAATTCGGCCTCCACCGCCGCGAAGGCGCTGCGCAGCGCGCGGGCCAGCCCGGTGACTTGCGCCGGATCGGGCGCGGATTTGCCGCTCAGGTCCTGGTTCCAGACCAGGTAGAGCGCGGCGGCAGGTTTGAGCGAATGCTCTTTCAGCGCCTGCGCGAAGGCGATCAGTTTCAGGATGGCGGGATTGGTCGGGTCAGGTAGGTCAAACGGTTTGAGGCCGGTGAGTTGTGTCAATAGCAGGAGTTCGCGCGCGCTGAGTTTTAGCTTGCGCGCCAGCCAGCCCCGGCGGTAGATCGCGCTGATGTTTGGGATCGTCAGCAGCGTATTTGCGTTATAGCCGAGGGCAGTGACGATCTGGCTATACTCGTCCCCGGTCAGGTTAAATGCTGCGCGCAACGCGGATTCGTGGTCGAGGATGGCATAAGTTTCTGTGGCGCCCGATGAGAGTGAACATGCCAGTGTGAAAGCCAGATCCGGGTTGATACTCTTGATGGTGATGATGCCTGATGCGTTCGATGCCAGGATGACCTGGTTCAGCGGCAATCCCGTGATTGGATCTACCGCCGCTGTTGCGTTGATGGCTGAGATGATGTGCGTTGCGAGTGTCGTGACGGTTGTGTCGCCAGCAACAACCTGATATGGAATATCCACGCCATTGATTGACGTGGTGAGCACATCGTCGGTCGTTATCTTGCCGGCAAGCCGCACCTGCTTTTGCGACTTGTCAGCCGGAAGCATCTGGGATGCATCCTGAAGGAATTCGCCGTAACCGTTATCAGCGAAGGTATCATCCTGCTGCAGGACGGTTGGGTTCAGGAACATTTGCCGGTAGAGCGCGTTCTCGCCGTGCGTGTTGATATCTGACCAGCAGGTCAGCAGCGACAGCAGGTCCTTCTTCGGCGTCAGGTTCAGCGCAGTCATCACACGGGTGAGGATACCCAGGCGCGGGAGCAGGGTCAGGAACCCGGTATTCAGTTTGGCAACCGTATCAATGTTGCCCGCAAATGTTGCCTGCGCCGGGAACAGCGCGCAGATGGCCGTATCGGTCTGTTCTATCGTCCAACCGAGTTTTTTCCAGAGCCGGATAAAGCGCAGCAGGCGGACGAACTCGACTGCGCCAATCTTCTCGGCCAACCTGCCCGGGTCCGAATAGCGAAAGGCGAAATTGGCAAAGCTGGCAGCACTCGCTACGTCCCGGCATGTCCATTGTGTCTGACCGTCGGTCACGATATCACCCGGATTGGCAGGCCAGGGGGCAGGCTGCGAAGCGGCTGATTTGCCGGGAGTGGCGCATTCGTAATAAAGCGTAGACCCTGCCGGCGGCGGAGTGGGTGTCACGCAATCACCCGGCAAATAATCTGTGGATGCTTGCCAGGTTTCCAGCGGGAGTGTGAGCGTGATTAACCCCATGACTTGCCCATACATGTTATTACCATCGGCGCTTAACCAGTTTCGAATTACGCTTGCGGTGTTATGGTTGTCAAGTTCCCAGGCCGCTTTGTCGCCGCCGAACTCAGTGACGTCAATCGCATTCGGGGCAGTGGCTGGCGGCAACAGGTTATTGAAGTCTGCATCCGTTATTCCTTGGGGGATGTTATGCAGGGCGACCAAAGCCGGAATCGAAATCCCCAACCGTTCCAGTTTCGGGATCAGGTCGCTATTGGGATTGATAAACCGGGTTTTGAGCATGGCAACGATGTCATCGTAGGTAATCTCGATGCGGCGCGTAAATTGCTTGACGTTGGAGAGCGCAGCCTGGACTTCGCTGTCCGGCTGAACGTCCGGGAAACCGTATATCCCTGCCAGCACGTTAGGGTCAGCATTCGAGGTTGTCAGCAGGTCGTACTCCGCCCGCGAGAGACCCAGTTCCTCCATCCAAATATCGCGCCAGCCGTAGGGATTGCCGCCGCGCTCGAGGTCGTCGCTCTTGCGCAGTTGCTCCATGGCCAGCGGCAGGGGAACTTCGAACTTGTTGAAGTAGCGCCGCAGCGTTTCAAGCGGCTGGTGGAACGGCAGCGGGGCCGGGAAGGATTCGCCGCGCAGGATGGTATAGGCCGCATCCACGACGAACTGCGGGTTGGCCAGCAAATCGGCGGAGGCCACGTCGCCGGTGTCGTGGCCAACATAGCCGTCAAGCGGAGGTTTATTTTGAGATGTATTCGCAGCGGCGTTGGCAACAAAATATTCCAGCGTCTCATTGACCACATCAATATACGGCAGGGCCGTGTTCGTGTTTTCGCAGGTCAGCGGCAGGTACTGGATATCCGGGCGGCGTTCCAGCAGGACAGTTTGCGGGTTTTCGGTACCCGCCGGGTGAATAGGCTGGTCAATAAATTGCAGCAAATCCACCAGGTAAGCCGCCGGGCTGAGGATCGAACGGCATTCGTCGCAATCGCAGTAATCCATCCCGCCCAAAAGCTTTTCCAGGGTGGGGTAAGCAATAATGTCATCGGCATGGAGAGGCGCGGGGTTGACGATGCTTGCCGGGCTATGCACGCCGATGCCGGGCGCATTGCTGGCGGTCAGGTAAGAGATGACGATGTTCAGCACCACGTTATGCACCTGCACCGACTTGTCGTAGGTCAGCGCGGCGTTTTCCGGGCTGCCCAGGTCATCCTGGAAAGTCTGGATGAAGGTCTCGCGGTCGTAGCGCACGACGTGGTAGGCAGAATCGATCCCGCGTTTCAGCAGGCCGATCATGGCCTGGTCGCCGGGTGTGATCTGGTAGACCCGTTGCACGCGTTTGATGTGTGTCAGCGCCTCAGGTTCGATCCTGACTTGCGGGTTAAGCTTTAGATACTGCTCGATGGGCTGCACGCCGATCTCAAATTGTCCCTGTTGTTCGGTCAGGAAGGCATGGATTTGGTTGGGGATGATCTCTTTGAGCTTCGCGTCCAAATTCAGGTCCAGCTCGCCGCTCCCGATCATTTGCGCCACCGCTGCCGTCGGATAGCTCAGGCGCACCTGTGCGGCCAGGTAATCGGCGTAATTAGCGCGCTGCAATTCGGGGGTATCGCCCGGGATCTCCGGCGGGATGGGGACTTCGGCGGTCAGCAGCTTGCTCCACTGGTCGGCGTGATGGTAGCCCATCTGCGCCAGTTGCAGCGGGTCGGAAAGGCCGTTATCGCCGGCTGCCTGATGCAGTCCCCGCATGAGCGGGGCGTTATTGATGGTCAGGAAACCCAGTTTTCCATCCAGTTGCAATCGGTTGGACACGCCATCGCCAAAGGATTTTGTGACGGTCTCCCAGAAGGTCGGCAAATCGGCGCGATGCGCTGCATAAAGCTCGGCGAACCTGGCTTGTTGGGCATCATCGAGTTGGGAGACGCTCAACATCTCTTTCAAGGAAGATGCGCCCGCCAGCGCAGGGCCGCTGAGCATTTTCTGCGCGCTAAGGGTCTGGAACTGCGCAACCCTGGACGGGATGCTTTCCACCAGGGCTTTCGAAATGACGCCCTGCCCGGCGGCCTGCTGCCAGATTGCCGTTAGCGTCCCGGCGTCGGCGTGATAGAGCGTATCCTCGTTGGCGGGCAGCCCGGCGCGGAACAGGGCGTAGAAGAAGGCCGGGGGAATGTTGGCCGGCCCGCTGCGCCGGCTGAACTGATCGGCGAGCGCCGCCAGGGCCACGGCGCGCGCGTCCCAGCCGGTTTTGTTGGCCAGGTAGGTGATGTCCTGCCGTTTATCGCTCTCCTGCAGGTCGCCCAGGTTGCCCTGGAAATAGGTCGCCAGCGCGCCGGTCAGGGTTTCGTGCTCCGATGGCAGGGCCGCGGCGGCCAGGTCGGGCAGCAGGACGTTGAGCGTTTCGTTTTGCGTGGCGTTGTAGCGCACTTCGGACGCGCCCAGGAAGGCCTGACCGGCGTAGGCGCGCGCCTGGAGATCGGGCCGCTGCTTGCGCTGTTTTTGCAGGACGGCTGCGCCAAAGGCGACCTGATAACTGCCATCCTCGGCAGTCAGCGTCTCGGCCAGGGGCACATCGGCCCCCACGTTCTTATCGACCACTTCAACGCGCAGCTTGTCGACCCCGGCGCTGACGCGGCTGACGACTTTCCCCGCGACAACGAAGGCAGCCTGGGCAGGCTTCACCGTTGGCCGGGGGGTGTCTGCAAGCTCGACTTCGACTACGATTTCGGTCTTGCCCGCCCGAACGTTCCAAAGCACCGAGTCCTTGGTGCTTTTCAGCAGGGTGTTCTCGCGGAAGACCTTGAAAAACAGGTCCGGCTGCTGATCCAGGAACAACTCGGCGAAGTAGGACTGGTCGAACCTGATCTGGAACGCCCCGTCGGCATCGGTAACGGCGCTGCCGACCAGGTCGTTCAAGATCAGGTCCTTGTCCCAGGCTTCGACGCGCAGCCCCGCCAGGCCCTGGCGGGTTTTGATGTCGATGACGCGACCGGTGATACGATATATTTTCTTGGTTTTATCTGACATGGTTTCTGCTCCTTATTGGCGAGTGTGTGCGGGTAAAACGCGCAATTGCAGTAAATGAGACTGACCGGTCTATTGAAGCACAACACAGCCGCCTGCCCCGGCTGCATTCGTTACGGCGCTGCCGACCATGTCGTTCAAGATCATGTCCTTGTCCCAGGCTTCGACGCACAGGCCCGGGAGGCCTTGTCGGCTTTGTTGGCTGATGACTTGACCCGTGATTTGAAACTTTTTTTCTGGCATAGTTTGGCTCCTTCTGAGCGATTGCTTACTGCTAAAGCGTTTTCAGGTAGACTGAACATCAGTTAAACGTTATCGAGTCCTTAAGCTGTTCACTTAGAGCAGATTCCAGGGCGCTTTACGATGATAGACCTATCAGGTCTTTCCACGACTCCGCTCGTCCCGCGATCCCGGAGAACGCGGGACGAGGTATAAATCAAGCTGGAGATCAAGCATCCCTTGTGGAGACTTGACAAATCTGATTCTTAAATCAACTAGGAATTTGTCATAGAACTTGTCTGCTGGCGATCTCCTACGTAGAGCTATCGCGGCGTTGCCGAGGATCGCACGCTTGTCGAGGCAGAGCCGTAACGCAGCCTGCAAGTCAATCACAGCAGAATCTTGCGCGCCTGCGGCGAGAACTGGTGTGATTGGCAAGCTGCTGAGATATTCTCTGGCCCACTGCGCTTACTTTACAAGTTGGGTTCCCTCTTGATGCAGGCTACCTGCATATTTGCCGTTCTGGAAAATATTCATCGGCTTAGCCTCCGGGTACAAATCATACAAGGACAAATTGTTGAGTGCCTCCTGCGATTCGAGCGCCTGAGAGTTGTCCGCACCAATCATGTAGACCTTTCCAATAAAGAAGCTGAACAGGGTTCGACCGAGACTCGTCACCCGGTAATCGACATACTTGGATGGACGAGAAGACCCTGCTTGCCCCCACACCGGGACACCCTTGATGTTCTGCAACTTCGACAACTTCCTGGCAAACGATGATATTCTTTCCGCAACGGCTGGTTTCGTGACTTGTAACTTGCTGACTGCCACCGGATCTGGCTCATCGCCGGTAGAACAGCCGTAGAGCATGAGCTTTGCATTGTTCTCCTTCCAGTTGAAGTCAATCTTCCCCCAGCCCTCCAACGTTATCTGTTTCTCGTCACCTTTTACCGGATCACTGGTTGCATTGGCGGTGCCAACCGGACCATCTACCGTGCCAGCGTGCGAGTAAATCCCCACCTCGGTCGTCTTTCCATACGTCGCACTGTGCTTGGTGCGGATATCGTCCATCTGCCTCTTGATATCAGCTAGATCCCTGAGATCGATCTTGAAGACTTTGTCTTTCGCGCTGTCGAAACCCGGCTTATTCTTAATATCTGCTTCTCGGGTATCAGCCGCTGCCTTAAACAGGCTGTCTCCTCGCGAATTGCCCTGGGTATAGAACAGTACATAGACATCTTTGCCGTCGGGATCAATGAGGATCAGAGGATTGTTGCCCATCCCCATGTACAAGGACTGCGCAACTCGCTTATCGAACTCCCTCGACTCCTTGCGCTGGCGCTGTCTGCGGCCAGCAAGCCCGTTGATCCGCTGGCCATCACGGTTTGTGCGCAAGGGTGTGCTCTCTGGCTGCTCGGCACATGTACTAGAGTCCATGCCCAGCGGATCTATAGCGAGCCACCGCCCGAGCCACGGTGCGTAATACCTCGCCCCATGGTAATACAGTCCGCTCTCCTCGTCGCGCTCCTTGCCGGTGTAGCGGTAGCGCTTGGCTGCGGCCTGGATGTTCTGGTTTACGGCTTGATAGGACGTGCTGCCGTAAGGATAGTATTCTTCGTAAGAGATCGGCTGCG
Organism: Anaerolineales bacterium; assembly: GCA_049792555.1. Lineage (GTDB taxonomy): Bacteria > Chloroflexota > Anaerolineae > Anaerolineales > Villigracilaceae > UBA5195. The sequence goes on along the minus strand of JBARBA010000360.1, from coordinate 4,108 downwards.
CCTGGTCATCCAATTCCAGGCCGGCAGAGCCGAGGTGGTTGCCGAACTGGTAGCGGGTGAAGGATGAAGGATGAAGGATGAAAGATGAATCTTTGACAGTCTGTGTCTCGACCAGGGCGATGCGCTGTTTGTCGTCCATGATGTGCAGTGTTTCACGTTCGAGCTTTTTTGTAAGGCCGTCGTTCTCGTAGTCGCGGAAAATTTCGAAACCGCCCAGATAGATGCGTTCTTTCATCCGCTCAGGCTTTTTGCCGTCCGCCACGTCTGCTGCCGTCAGCGCGTGTTCTGTGATTTTGCGCGCGCGTTGACCGGCGGCGTCATAAACGTACCAGGTGGTTTCGGGCACGCCATTGTTCACCACCTGCTGCGCTGTAGCCTGCAGTTGGTCGCGGTAGTCCCACCGCATCAGCGGCAGGTGCGGCATCGTGGTCATGTTGCCGTGGGCGTCGTAGGTGTAATCGGTGTGGTTGCCTTCGTTTGGCCCGGGCGGGGTGGTCTGCGTCAGGCGGTTGCTCTTGGGGACGAGCGGGTTGGCCGGGTCCGGTTCGTAAAGATAATGGCGTGTCCAACCGGGGTTGGCCGGGTCGCTGCCGGCATGGATCATCTCCAGGAAGTTGCCCACCGGGTCGTAGTTGTAAGTCTCGCTGTAGCGGCCCATGACCTCATCGCTATTGGGCAGGGGCTGGTTCATGTGGAACGAGTCGTCGTGGTCTGCCTGGCGCGGCGGGTTGCGCTGGCCGCCGGTCTGGCCCAGGTGCTCGCGTCCGCTGGCCTCGGTCAGCCGGTAGATGGCGTCGTAAGTGTATTCGGCGCTTGGTTCCACGCGATGATTACGGAAATAAACGGTTTGCTGGGCGTCGTCGCGGATGGCGGTGATGTTGCCGGTCGGGTCGTAGGTGTAACGCAGGTTCTGCACCTGGCAACCGGGCCAGCCAGGCGGGGGAGGCTGCGGGCAGTCGTCGGGGAAGCTGACGGCGTTGCGCGCCGTGAGCAAGTGTATTAGCCGGAAGGTGAGCGGATCGTACTCGTAGGTGGTGCTAACGCCGTTGCCGTACGCGATCAACGTGCGCTGGCCTTTGGCGTCATAGTCGATGTTGGTCACGAAGGCGGTGGCGAGCGCCGCGCCGCGCAGGTTCACATCCACCTTGTCGAGCAGGTTGGCTTCGTTAAAGGTGGGACGGTAGACGCTGCCGTCCGGCGAGGTGGCGGTCAGCGGACGGTTGAGCGCGTCGTAGGTGGTGTGACTGGTGAAGGTTTCGGTCTCCAAGACCGGCGCGGGGATTTTCGCCCAATCGACGGTTTGTTTGTAATCCTGGAGCAGTTGGCGCGCGCTGACCAACGGGTTGCCTTTGAAATCATAGGCTTCGAATTGGACCTTGCCCGCCGTATCGTAATGGGCAAAGATTTTGCCGCGCAGGTTCAATTCGTGGTCGGTCTTGCCGCCCAACGATTGGCCTTCACCGTACACAATCTGCTCACAGACGTTATTGAGCGGGGCCGGGCCGTCGCCGCCGCGCACATGCGCTTCGGTGGGACGGCGCAGGGCATCGTATTGGTGGCTGAATTCGTGCTGGCGGCTGTCCCAGGCGCGGATCGGCTTGCCGGTGACGTCATTCAGCATCCAACGCTCGCCCGCATCCATGCTGGCCTGGTGGACCTTCGCGCCCAGCATGTCGTAATCGTAGGTCATCACAATGCGTCCGAGCGCGTCGGTCACGCTGCGCTGGTTGTTCTCGATGTCCAGTTCGACGCGCGTCTCGTATTTGCCTGCCGGGCCGTTATCGGCAATCGTCAGGAACGCGCGGCCCAGCGCATCGAAGTGGGCCACCATGGGCGTATCGGCGTGAGCGGCGGCCTTTTGCGCCGCGTCGCGCTCGGGGTCGCCGGGCGGGTTGCCGATGCGCTGGGCGTACCAGGTCTGCCAGGCGGCGGGCTGGCTGGCGAAATACGCGCCGACGTAACCGGCAACGTCGGGGTCGGTGCGCGGGTCGCCGGTCTGTGTCCCACTGGCGGCGACGGTGTCGTTCACGTCATAGGTGCTTTGCTGCCAGGGGTCGAAGACGACTTTCTCGTAGGTGTTATTGGGGTGCAGCGTGGCGACGATCCGTTCGAGCGGGTCGTAGAACAGGATCGGACTGACGCCGATTTTCATGCCAAATTTGAATGCGTGTGTGTCGTCAAAGAACGGCTCGTACTGGCGGACGGGTTTGCCCTTGTTGTTGAAGATCGTCCAGCCGCTGCCGGCCCAGCGCGGGTCGACGGGCGCTCCGCCTTCGACCAACGGCCCCGGCTCCGCCTGGACTTTCTTCTGGATTTCGCGCCCGAAGCCGTCCGAATAGGAAAAGCTGACCTGGATTTTCAGGCCCTGCTGCGGCGGCGGATCGCTGACGTGCGTTTCCCGCGCCAGGGTCGCGGCGTAGACCGGCAGCCATTGAGTCGGGTCTGCGGGGTGCGTCTGGCGGCTCTTCTGGAAGCGGCCCAGGTCATAAATGATGCGCGTCGTGGCGTCCTTGAGCAAGTCCACCGCAGGCACATGCGGGTCCGCGGCGTTGTAGAAACCGTCGATCTGGGCCTGGGTCAGGTCGGCTTCGAAACCGGCCAGGGAATCCCCCTCCACCGGAGCCAACTTGCCCATTAGCGCCGTGCCCGCCAACAGACCGAGCGCGTCGAAGGCTGCCTCGGAATGGTTGCCGTTCGGGTCGATCACGAGCGTTGGCTGGAGTACGCGGTAATCGTGTTGCGCCGTGACGGTGTTGCCGAGCGCATCCTGTGTTTTCGCCATGGACAGATCATAGCCGTCGTATTCCAGCGTTGTGCTGTTTTGGAACGGGTCGGCGAACTTGCGCGGCAGGAAGAAATGGCCGCCGGCTTCGGCCAATTCGGCGGCTGCCGTGTTGGCGGGGTTGGCAACGTCGGCGTTGGGATCGAAGTACAGCCTGCCCGATGGAATCCACCAGTGGGCGTTGCCCTGGCTGTGGACGTAACCGCCTTCCGCCATGACCGCATCCACGTTGGCGGCAGGGAGTTTGCCACTGGCGACGAAGATTTGCTGCGCCAACGCGGGCGTAAAAGCCAGTTTGTAGCTCTCGCCCGGCAAAGCCCTCGAATCGACGTTGCCCAACGCGAGCAGACCGGTCAGGTCGTCCTTGCGGTAGAGTGTGCGGACGTGTTCGATCAGACGTTTTTGTTTCCTGGTCAGGTCAGCGCTTTCCTGGTAGGCGATTTCAAGCGCCGATTCGAGCAGCGCAAAGTCATCCTTTGCCCATTCGTCAAAACTGAAACGCTTTGCATTGTTGCCAGGCTCGAAGCCGGTCAGCTCATAGGTGCGCACCTCAGCCGGGAGCGGCGCGCGGTAGTCATCTGGATTCTTGGCCGGATCATTAATGGCATTTGTGAAGCTGCTTTCAGTGGAAGTGATGAGTGTCGTTGTCTGTTTGTCTCTATCGCGTTGTTCGGGAAGCGGCGACTGCCTGCGACCATAGCCGATGGACAGCGACCGCAACACGTTGCCGAAATCGTCCACTTCAAGCGTGAGCGCGTGCGTAATGCGCGGGTCGGCGGGGTTGCGCTCGTAATGGTAGCTGATGGCTTCGCGCGGATGGGTGAAGAAGGCCGCGTGGCGGTTCCCTGCCTGGGGTTGCAAGCATTGGATGGTAAAGTTTTGCTCGGTGACGGTGTAGGGAGCTTGGGCCTTGTCGCTGTTGTCTTCGGCGTAGACCTCCTGGCGCAGCATTGCGCCTTTCAGCGCCCGGCAGGCTTCGCGCGCTTCCTCAGCCGATAAACCGTCCGGCAAAACGGTGTCGGCCAGCAAAAGCGCCCCGGTTTGCGCGTCGTCCTGTCCCGGCTCGCGGTAATACTCGCCGGGGTCGTTTTCGTCGAGCAGGCCGGCAAAGAAGTTGTAAATATGTTCGCGGTCAAAAAACGCGCCCGTGTGGAACCAGGTCTTGGTATAGACCGGCGGCACATGCGAGGCCGCGTCGATATTGTCGCCGGTAGGAAAATGGTCGCTGGCGCTGAGCGCGGCGAACGCCTCGGTGTCCCACTGCTCGACCATGCCGAAGCCGCGAAACTCGCGCTCGACGCCGTCGAAGTAGCCGTGGTGGTAGGC
>JBARBA010000359.1:0-4620 GCA_049792555.1 Anaerolineales bacterium | reverse complement strand
CTTACGGGTTGACCCCCCAGATACGGGGAAGAGCCAGATTAGATGTTGTGTACTTCGTAAAGGAAACCCCCAATGGATGACTTCAAAAACAAAGTAGTGCTAATAACCGGCGCGGGCAAAGGCACGGGGCGGGCCGTCGCCGAGGCGTTCGCCGGGTGCGGCGCAGTTGTGGCGGCCAATGACATTTCGCCGATGAACGTGGAAGCCCTGGCAGCCCGGATCAACGTCCACGGCGGACTCGCCAAAGCCTGCGTCCATGATATTGCCAAGAAGGTGGCCGCCCAGGCGCTGATCAACGAAGTGATCGACAGTTTCAAGCGCATTGATATCCTGGTCAACTGCGCCAACGTCAAACCCCACAGCGCCTTGCTGGACATGGACGAGTGGGACCTGCACCGCGCTTTCGAAGTCAACGCCATCGGGACGTTTATCATGATCCAGAGCGTGGGACGGGTGATGCGCGCGCAGGGCGGCGGGGTGATCGTCAACGTGGTCAAGTTCGAGGCGGATGTCGACCATGCCGCTTACGCCGCCAGCCGCCTGGCAGTGGCCGGGCTGACGCAGACGGCGGCAGCCGAGTTGGAACCCTACAATATCCGTATCCACGCTGCGACCTGCGGGCTGCCGCAGTGGCACAACAGCGCCGAAGCCTATACCAGCCTGGTCGAAGCCGTGCTGGCCTTGAGCGGAGAAAAATTTGCCGGACAGAACGGGAAAATTATCAACGTTGGGTAAGATGCTTGAAACCTGGAAGGCGCGCGCCAAGTCGCTAAAAACAGAAATCCATGCCCTGCTGATCGCTTACCGCGACCCGCGCACGCCGTGGACGGCCAAAGCCTGGGTACTGCTGGTGGTGGCCTATGCTCTAAGCCCGATCGATTTGATCCCCGATTTTATTCCCGTGCTGGGCTACCTGGACGACCTGATCCTGCTGCCGCTGGGCATTGCGCTGGCCGTCAGGCTGATCCCGCCAGCAGTGATGGACGAGGCCCGTAAAACGGCGACCCAGGCAACGGGGAGCAGGCTCGGCTGGGTCGGGGCCGGGATAATCGGCCTGGTGTGGCTGGTGATCCTGGGAGTAGTCGTCGCAATCTTTATCCATCGTGGTGACAAATGACTGTGTCGCCTCGACCAAAAAGGTGATTTTAAGTTGATCGGCAAGTGACGCCCTCTTCGTCAGTTTAAATGGTCGTATAATGGGCGTACGTAACCGGCAAAATTCTCAAAAGGAGTATGCGATGATCAGCACAACCATGCAAGACATAATCAACGAACAAATCAACAAAGAACTGTTCTCGTCTTATCTCTACCTTTCGATGGCGGCCTTTTTCGAAGAAAAAAACCTGTCCGGGTTCGCCAAGTGGATGCACGTTCAGTCGGGCGAGGAACGCGAACACGCCATGAAGTTCTATGAGCATCTCGTTGATCGCGGCGGGCGGGTGTTGCTCAAGGCAATTGAGGCCCCCGGCGCCGAGTGGAAAAGCAACCTGGAACTGTTCAAGGAAGTCCAGGCCCACGAAGCCAAAGTGACCAAGTCGATCTACGACTTGTATGAGCAGGCGCTCAAAGAGAAGGACTATGCCACACAAGTGCTCCTGCAATGGTTCATCACCGAGCAGGTCGAAGAAGAAAAGAACGCGGCAGAGATCGTCCAGCAGTTGGAGTTGATCGATGCGCACGGCACGGCCGTGCTGATGCTCGACCACCAATTAGGCAAACGCGGCGAATAACGGCAAACACGGCAGGGGCCTGGAAAACAGGCTCCTGTTTTTTGTTAACAGCCGGGCCGTTCTGTACTATACTTTCACGCCATAAGCTTAAAAAGTCTACAGCGGAGGAACTTTATGCTTCTAATTGTCAGCGATCTGCATCTCAGCGACGGGACGTGCGCCAAATCTGTTTCGTCGAGGGCCTTCACCCTGTTTTGTGAGCGCATCCAGGAATTGGCCCGTGACGCTTCAGTGGACGAAGACGGCATCTACTGCCCCATCGAAACCATTGACCTTATCCTGCTGGGCGACGTGCTCGACCCGCTGCATTCCACTCTCTGGCTGGATACCGCGCCCGGTTCGCCCGAATACCTGCGCCCGTGGAGCGACCCCAACGATCCGCGCTTTGCCGAAAAACTGCAGCAGGTAACGCAGGGCATCATTCGGGAAAACAAAGAAGGGCTGGAAATACTAAGCCGCCTCACACACGAAAAATATGTCAAACTGCATCCCGCTTCGCAGGGAAAGCCGGACCCCAATTCGACAGAACAAATTTTTCCGCGTTTTCGCACCTATTACATGCGCGGCAACCATGATTGGTACTACGGCCTGCCCGGCCCGCAGTTCGACGCCATCCGCGCCGAATTGATTCAGTTGATGGGCTTAAGCAACCCGGTGGACAATTTTCCCTGGAAGGCGGACGACCTTGAACCTTTGCGCGAGTTGTTTGCCGAATACAGGGTGCATGGTCAGCACGGCGATATGTACGATAATTTCAATTACTGCGCAGAAAGAGGCCGCAACTCGTCCACTCTGGGGGATGTCTTTGCGATGGAAATGCTCAACCGCTTCCCTGTGGCAGCGCAGCAGCAACTCGGCGGCAGCCTGCCCGCGTCCCTTTTCGAAAACCTGCGCAAACTGACCAATATCCGCCCGGCGCTGGCCGCGCCCTTGTGGATCAACAGCCAGATCAGGCACTACGCAGACGACAGTAATTTACAGGATAAACTAAAAGCCATCTGGGATAAACTCGGCGACGAATTTTTAGCGATTGATTTCGTCCGCCAGCAAGATAAAGCCTTTGAGTTCGACCTTGTGGATGCCTTGCGGGTGGCAGTGAGAATCTCCCAAAGGACCTCGCTGAACACCATTAACGATCTGATTGTCTGGATAAACAATAAGTGGGGTAGTGAACTTTCTTATGCCAGCCACGCCCTGCGTGAACCCGCGCTGTTGAATAACCAGGCGCGTTACATCATCTACGGACACACCCACCACCAGGAAACGGTCTCGCTCGACCAAATAGGCTCCTCGCCAAACCTGGAAAACCAGGTTTACTTCAACACAGGCACCTGGCATTCTTATTACGACCTGGCCGTCAAACATCCCGACGAGCAGAAATTCATCCCGTACCAGACCATGACCTACCTGGTTTTTTATAAACCGCAGGAGCGCGGCAACCGTAATTTCGAAACCTGGACGGGGACGTTTGACTGAATTCGCCTTTTCATAGAACATATTTTCAGATATACTTTGACCGGAGCGCTTGCTCCGGTCTCTTTTTTGTATTTACTCACCCATCATTTCAAATTAATGGATTCTGTCATTGCGAGGAGCCGTTCCCCAGACGACGAAGCAATCTCGTGTTTTCATGCAATCGATTGTTTGTATGTTAGGCGAGATTGCTTCGTCGGGCTACGCCCTCCTCGCAATGACATTTGTGAGTAGTTCCCATTTTTCAAGGACAACGATGACGACCTACCCCCTATCCGCATTGCGCGCCCTGGCGCTGCACGCCCAGGAACTGGATACACCCAACGGGAGCGAACCCACCCCCAGCCTGGATTCCGTTTTCGAAACGGCAGCCCGTCTGGGAGCCATCCAGATCGACACGCTCCAGATGGTGGCCCGCGCCCACTACGTCACGCTCTGGTCGCGGCGCAGCGCGTACGACCCGTCGATCTTAGACGCGCTGACCTGCGAACCAGAAACGCGCCGCCTTTTCGAGGGCTGGTACCACGCCGCCTGTTTTCTCCCCTTAACCGAATACCGCTACCAACTGCCGCAGCAGCGCGCCCTGCGCGAAAGCGGCGCGCACCGCTGGTACAACGAGTGGGTTGCGCAGCCGGGCAACCGCGAATTGATGGACGCCGCGCTGGAGCGCATCCGAACCGAGGGCGCGCTGCGCGCCAGCGACTTCGAAGGCGACGGCAAGCGCGGCGCGTGGTGGGACTGGAAACCCGCCAAGATGGCGCTCGAACACATGTTTGCCTTCGGCCAGGTAATGATCGCCGGGCGCGTCAAGTTCCAGCGCGCCTACGACCTGCCGGAGCGCGTGCTGCCCGCCTGGGTCGATACGACTGAGCCGACGCCCGACGAGCGCGACAAGTTTTGGATCGAGCGCGGGGCAAAAGCGCTGGGCGTCTCGCTGCCGCGCAACCCCGCCGATTACAGCATGATCCGGCTGGGCCGGGCGCGTCCATTTATGGCGCAATTGCTCAAAGAAGGCGCGCTGGTCGAAGTGCAGGGCGAAACGCTGGATGGGGTCAAAACGCTGGTGGTCCACCGCGACCATTTGGCAGCGCTCGAAAAAGCCGCCTCCGGCGAAATCAGCGCGCGCCGCACGACGTTCCTGAACCCGTTCGACAACCTGTGGTGGGCACAGGGGCGCGCCGAGGCTTTCTGGGGCTTCCGTCAGCGCCTGGAAGCCTACACGCCCGCGCCCAAGCGCATCTACGGCTACTTCTGCCTGCCGATCCTGCACAAAGACCGCCTGGTGGGCCGCTTCGACCCCAAGCTGGAGCGCAAACCCGGCCTGCTGCGCCTCAAGGCGCTCCACCTCGAACCCGGCGTCGCCCCGGACGAGGAGCTGGCAGCCGATATGGCCGTCGCCATGCGCGACTTCATGGCC
>JBARBA010000358.1:0-12359 GCA_049792555.1 Anaerolineales bacterium | reverse complement strand
GTCGAGGATGAAGGCCCCGGCATCCCCGAGGCCAGACTCGAACACATCTTCGACCGCTTCTACCGCGGCGAAGAGACCGCCGCCCCGGGTTTTGGGCTGGGCCTGGCGATTGCCAAATCGCTGGTTGAGGGACAAGGAGACACGATCCGAATTGAAAGCGAAGTGGGAAAAGGCAGCGTGCTGGTTTTGAGATTTTCGCCGGCTGCTTAATGTGTAACTTGCCACCCATTGGGTGGCAAGTGGCGTCTCAAGAGATTGCAGGATCGTTATTCGCCTGCTGCGGGTCAAGCCCTTTTGTGCCTTTCTTTTTCTCCGCCCTCGGCGCCCAAACCAGAACGGATGTGCCTTCATCTGGCGCGGATATGATTTCCACATCCCCGCCAATCTGGTGGATTCTGGTCTGCATATTCAGCAGCCCGTGGCCGAGCGTTGTCTTCATCCCGGTCATGTCGAAACCTTTGCCATCATCCCTGATTTCCAGAATGACGCGGTCAGGCGTTGTCCACACGCTCACGTCAACTTTCTTGGCTTCGGAGTGTTTGGCGGCATTCGCCAGCGCCTCCTGGCAGATATGGAAGAGGGCAACGGCATAAGGCTGCGGCAGACTGACCAGGCTTTCGGGTGCGCCGCTGAGATTCCCCTCCGCCTGGGTGTTGACGCGGAATTCCGTCATCAGCCGTTTCAAGCCGTCCATGAGATTCTCGTTACCGAATTGACGCGGGTGCAGGTCGAGAATATACGAGCGAATATCGCGGATCGTGTGGCTCAACCCGCTAATGGCTTGCTGAATGCGTTCCTGCGATTTGGCCGGGTCTTCCTGCAAAAGCAGGCGCGCATCTTCGAGCGTGAGGCCTACGGCATAAATCGACTGAATGATGCCATCGTGCAGGTCCATGCCGATGCGCTCACGTTCCTCCAGGATCGCCAGCCGTCGCGCGTCATCGTGCAGGCTGGCGTTTTCAATTGCCAGCCCGGCCCAACTGCCAATGGCGGTAATGATCTGGATGTCGTGAGGATCGAGCGGGGTGGAACTGCGCGTCACAACGCAGAGAATGCCCACCAAAGCGCCGGTGGACGTCAGCGGGAAACAGACCATTTGCTTGAAACCGGCGGCCACAACGGCGTCGTGCAAACCCTGTGTATCTTGTGTTAAGTCATCGCAAATCGTAGCCTGCGCATTTTGCGCCACCTGCCCGATCATTCCCTGACCAACTTTGAAATGGTCATAAGGCCAGAAGGCTTCGACAGCCTGCCCGATATGGAGCGCCAGTCGCAGCGATTGTTTCTCTTCGTCAAGCAGGAAAATCTCGCCCGCCTCCACATCCATATATTCCATGACAAGGCCAAGAGTCTTATTTAAGATTTTTTCACGCTTTAATGAAGACGTGAGCGCCTTGGCAATGTTGTTGAGCAGAGTCAGGTCCTGGTTGTGGCGGGCCAGGACTTCGTCGCGTTCTTTCAGGTCATCATAGAGACGCGCATTATGAATCGCTGCGGCGGCGTAAGCAGCCAACATTTGGATGATTTGTTCGTCGTCTGGCGTAAACTCCGCCTGGCCGATTTTATTGGTCAGGTAAATCTGTCCGAGTTGGGTATTGCCCAGGCGGATGGGAACTCCCAGGAAGGGAATCATTACCGGATGATAGTCGGGGAAACCGACGCTGCGCGAATCCGCATGGATATCGGGGATGCGAATGGTTTGGTCGGTATTCATCAACGCGCCCAACAACCCAAGCCCAACGGGCGGGTGCGAAATGCGGCGGATTTCAGAATCGGTCATGCCCACAGAAATAAACTGTTTGAGATTCCCGTTTTCCCCCAATACGCCCAGCGCGGCATATTGCGCCTGGGCCTGTTCGCAGGCCACAGTCGCAATACGCTCCAGCAGCGTTTCGAGAGAGATATCTTCGACTAGCTGCAAGCTGGCCTGGTGAAGCGCGATCAGGCGTTCTTCTAATTGTTGGCGTGTTAAAAGCATGACTATTTTCCTCTGCTGATATTCTACCTTACAGGCCCTATTCGGACAAGTTGATAGGTTTTGCCAGCAGGAGATTGTAGAATTACGCTACACTGAAAAACATAAGGTGACAGTCACTTGCGTACCCCAAAATTTAGGCGAAGACGGCCCAAGTGACTGTCACCTTATTATGTCGATATCAAAGGATGAACAATGTCGAATTCCCGCATCGCCGCATTTTATAACTTGACCATTGACGAGCGCCGCGCAAAAGTAGCCGAATCGGCCGGGATCGAACTTGCCGATCTGGCTGCTTACTGGACGAGCGGCGGGATCGAACCCGAAGCCGCCGACCATATGGTCGAAAACGTGATCGGCACGCATGCCCTGCCGCTCGGCATCGGGCTTAACTTCCAGGTCAACGGGCGCGATGTGCTCGTGCCGATGGCCATGGAAGAACCGTCGGTGGTGGCGGGGGCATCCTTTATGGCAAAACTGGCCCGCACCGGGGGCGGATTCAGCGCCACGACCACCGCACCGCTGATGATCGGCCAGATGCAGGTGCTGGATGTCGTCAACCCCCACGAAGCCAAACTCAAACTCTACGAGCACAAATCCGAATTGCTGGCCCTGGCCGATGAAATCGACCCGGTGCTGAAAAAATTTGGCGGCGGCGCGCGCGACCTGGAAGTGCGTATCATCGAAGATTCGCCCATCGGCGGTTTCATTGTCGTTCACCTGATCTATGACGTGCGCGATGCCATGGGCGCAAATGCCGTCAACACCGCCTGCGAACGGCTGGCTCCGCAAATCGAAGCTATCACCGGGGGACGTGTGCATCTGCGCATTCTCTCGAATTTGGCCGACCGGCGACTGGCGCGTGTGCGCTGCACCATCCCCATGCGTGAACTTGCCTTTGATCGTTTTTCCGGCGAACAGGTGCGCGACGGCATCATTGCGGCCTACGCTTTCGCGGCGGTCGATCCGTACCGGGCGGCGACGCACAACAAAGGCATTATGAACGGCGTGGACGCCGTCGTCATCGCCACCGGCAACGACTGGCGCGCCATCGAAGCCGGGGCGCATTCCTACGCCGCTCGTTCAGGGAAATACACCAGCCTTTCGACCTGGGATAAGGATGCGCATGGCGACCTGGTGGGCACGCTGGAAATGCCGATGGCCGTCGGAATCATCGGCGGGGCCACCAAAGTCCACCCGGCGGCGCGGGCCGCGTTGAAAATCATGGGCGTCAAGACCGCCGCCGAACTGGCCGAGGTGATCGTCTCGGTTGGGTTGGCGCAAAACATGGCCGCCCTGCGCGCGCTGGCCACCGAAGGCATCCAGCGCGGACACATGAGCCTGCACGCCCGCCAGGTGGCGGTTGCGGCGGGGGCGACCGGTGATATGATAGAGAAAGTCGCCGCGCAAATGGTGGCGGAGAAAACGGTCAGGAGTGACCGGGCGGAAGAGATTTTGAAAGGGATGCAGTAAACAAGATAAAGGTATACTGTGCCTGCACAGAGGTAAGTCTTATGCAACATGCACGAAGCCTTGAAAAAATATATGATGGTCTTTCGCGTTCCGAAAAAGCCCAATTGCTTCAATGGGCAGCGCGTGACTTGGGCGATGCTTTCCCAGGCATTGAGAGCAGCCCACAAATCTGCGGAGGCGAGCCGTGCATTGTCCGCACGCGCATCCCTGTTTGGGTATTGGCGCAAGCGCGCCGTTTGGGAACAAGCGAAGCCGACTTGCTACATGCCTACCCCACTTTGCGCGCAGAAGACCTGGCCAATGCCTGGGCGTATGAACGCAGTCACCGCAAGGAAATCGGCGCGCAAATTCGCGCTAATGAGGAAGCCTGATGGCGCGGCTTTATTCCAATGAAAATTTCCCTTTGCCTGTTGTGGAAGAACTCCGCAAACTTGGACATGATGTGTTGACCATTCAAGAAACAGGAAAAGCAAGCCAAGCCGTCTCTGACGAAGATGTGTTGGCGTTCGCCGATCAAGAAAAACGGATTTTGCTTACGCTGAATCGACGGTATTTTATCCGCTTGCATCAGCAAGACAAACCTCATGCGGGGATATTTGCCTGCACCTTTGATCCTGATTTTCCCGCATTCGCAGCGCGCATTGATGAAGCCCTTCTAAAAGAAGGGGATTTCACAAAAAAGGTTGTTCGTATTAATCGTCCACAGCGATAACCCATACCAAAAATACGGCAACGATATTTCCACTAAATAACGCAAAATAAATTTTGAAAGGTTGGAGCCGACCATGCCAAAAAAGATTGAAGACAAGACTGCGGTTGTTCTGCAACAAGGGGCAAACAGCCTGAACCAGGATTCATCTGACTCCTACGAACGTCTGTACACCGAAATCTACAACCTGGAAGGCATGGCGCGTGAGACTTTCCAGTACCAGTATCGCAAAGATTACCAGGCGGTTGTGGAGAAATTGGAAAACGGCGACATCCTTTCGGAAGCCGATAAACAACTCCTGACGCAACTGATAGTGGCAGATGCGAAGAGTTACGTGAAATATGCCCAGGAGTTTGAAGGTTGGAAGGATCATGTCGATCGCCTGCTCTCAGAATTGCGCGCGGTCCAATCGCAAGGCGTTCAGACAACCGACGACCTGCTGCACATCCAATCCATTTGCCGTGACCTGCGCAGTGTATTACCCGATATTACTTTCTACCTGCGTGAGCGCGAACGGATTCAAAGTTACGAACAGAATGACATCCAGTCGCTTTCACCGGAAATAAAGAAGATACTGGCCGAAGTAATTGATGCGATGATGAAGTCGGATAAGATGTGACAAATCGGATCGGATCCAATGGAAGAACAAGAAGGTAAACTATGACAACTCCTCAACTCGAATCATTCCCCACCCTGCTCAAGCCCAACAAGCCACTTGGCATTGTTGGCTACGGCGCTTACGTGCCGCGTTATCGCCTGGCTGCCAAAGAAGTGGCCCGTGTTTGGACGGGCAGCAAGGGCGGCGGCCTGCCGATCAAGGAAAAAGCCGTGCCCGGCATGGACGAGGACGTGATTACCATGTCCATCGAGGCGGCGCGCAATGCCATGGCCCGCGCGCAGATCGACCCGTACGACATACGCGCGGTGTGGGTCGGCTCCGAGTCGCATCCGTACGCGGTCAAGCCCACGTCCACACTGGTGGCCGAAGCGATTGGGGCCGTCCCAAATACGCAGGCCGCAGATTTGGAATTTGCCTGCAAAGCCGGCACCGAGGCCATGGTCGCGGCCATGGGGCTGGTCGGTTCGGGTATGGCGCATTATGCCATGGCCATCGGCATGGACACGGCCCAGGGCAAGCCCGGCGACGCGCTGGAATATACAGCCGGCGCTGGCGGGGCAGCTTACATCCTCGGCCCGGCAAGCGAATCGCTGGCGGTCATCAATGCGTCTTATTCATACGTGACCGATACGCCTGACTTCTGGCGGCGCGAATATCAGCGCTACCCCGAACACGGCCTGCGCTTCACCGGTGAACCGGCTTATTTCAAGCACGTTACCGAAGCCGCCAAAGCGCTGATGGAAGCAGCCGGGACAATTCCAAATGATTACAAGTGGGCGGTCTTCCACCAACCCAACGCCAAGTTCCCGCAGCGTGCGGCGAGTCTGCTTGGGTTCAGCATGGAACAGATTGAACCGGGCTTGCTGGTTCCGGTGATCGGCAATACCTACGCCGGGGCTGCCATGATCGGGCTGAGCGCGACTCTCGACATTGCCAAACCGGGCGACCGCATCTTAATGGTGTCGTTCGGCTCCGGGGCCGGGTCAGACGCTTTCGATATTATGGTCACCGACAAGATCACTGAACGCCAGGGCCGCGCCACCAAGACCCAGGAATACATTGCCCGCCGCACCGAGATTGATTACGCCTCGTATGTGCGCTATCGCGGCAAACTTCAAATGAAATGATCCGGTATCCGTAAATTGGGACCTGGCAAGTGGTTTTGCAAATTTACTGATTTACCGTTCTTGGAGAAACTATGACAGACGTTGTAATTGCAGGTATTGGACAATATGAAGTTGGTGAACACTGGAGCCTTTCTCTGCGCCAGTTGGGTGTGCGCGCCATGTTGGCCGCAGTCAAAGATGCGGGCGGTTTGCGCCCGCAGGCTTTATTTGTCGGCAATATGCTGGCGCCCAATCTCTCGCGGCAGGCGCATGTGGCCGCGCTGCTGGCCGATAATGCGAATTATCGCGGCATCGAGGCTGTCACCGTTGAAGCGTCGGGCGCTTCGGGAGGGGCGGCGCTCAGGCAGGGATATATGGCTATCGCCAGCGGCATGGTGGATGTGGCCCTCGTGGTTGGCGTGGAAAAATTTACCGACATGATCGGCCCGGACGTGGAGGAAGCCCTCGCAACGGCGCAAGATAGCGATTACGAATCCATTCACGGTATGACGACGACGGCGCAGGCGGCGCTTTTGATGCGCCGTTATATGCACGAGTTCAAGGTCCCGGCAGATGGACTTGCGGGTTTTTCGGTCACTGCGCACGCCAACGGCGTGGGCAATAAGTTTGCCATGTTCCAGAAAGCGATCAAACTTGAAACGTACGCCAAGGGAGAGACGGTCAGCGATCCGTTGAATATGTTCGACATTGCTCCCAATGCGGATGGCGCTGCGGCAGTGCTGCTTACCCGCAAGGAGTTGTTACCTGAAGGCTTTCCCCACCCGGTGGTGAAGATCGCCGCTTCGGCAAACTCGTCTGACACGTTGGCAGTACATGACCGGCCCAACCCTTTGGTGTTTACCTCGGCGAGAACCTCGGTGGAGCGAGCTTTGCAAAAAGCGGGGATTACCCGGGAAGAAATCAATTTCTTTGAGTACCACGATGCCTTTAGCATCTTCGCCGCTCTCAGCCTGGAAGCAGCCGGTTTTGCGGCGCCCGGCGAGGGCTGGAAGCTGGCTTCGGACGGGGCCATCACGCTGAAGGGCCGCATCCCCTGTGGGACAATGGGCGGGCTAAAAGCGCGGGGCAATCCCGGCGGGGCCTCGGGTGTGTACCAGGCTGTCGAAGCAACGATGCAGCTACGGGGAAGCGCCGGTCCGAACCAGTTAAACGGGGCAACCTTCGGGTTGATCCAGTCGCTCGGAGGGCCTGCGTCCACATCCATTACGCACATCCTGCAAAAAATAACGTGATGATGCCCTGCAACACTTTTCAACTATGTAAAGTGCTTTTGTCAATATAGTGCTTTAAAAATTTGGGGGGCGGTGCTACACTTTTTGTAAGAAAGTTTTGGTTGCGGTTACAACTTGCCTTTCTGCAAGCCAGGTATTCCAAAATGATAGGACTTGATAGGTCTTAAGCCTATAATTATAAATATCGAAAACATTAGAAGTAACAAAAAAAGGAGAAAATACTATGGAAATTCCACGTCATTGGCGATTGAAGCAACAACGCTATTCCCTGGTCGGAGAAGTTTGCCCGCATTGCGATGCAAAGATTTTCCCGCCGCGCGACGTATGTCCCGAATGCAGCGGTGAGGCCAAGGAGCCTTATGCCTTTAGCGGTAAAGGCGAAATTTATTCATTTACCACAATCTATGAAGCCCCCACCGGCTACGATGCGAATGCGCCCTATACTGTGGCGCTGATCAAACTGAACGAAGGGCCGATGATTACCGCGCAACTGACCGACATGGGCAGTCAGGCAACGGAGATTGGGATGCCGGTCGAAATGGTGACACGCCGGATGCGCAACGACGGCGACGAACGCGGGCTGATTGTGTATGGGTATAAATTTCGCCCCAGTATGGTGGGTATAGCTTAAATTATTTTCTCTTGTATTTTCTGGCTTGAACCAAAATGCCGCCCCTCCATGAAAGAGGGGCGGCATTTTTCAATTCAAGACCTGAGCTTGGCATACTCCCCCCGGCCCTGGACGCGCAATATTTCTCTCCCATCCAAGCCGCCACGTTATGACTATGGCGTTCTCAAGAAAGAGATTTTGGCTCATGTGTAAAGAGTGTGCAGAGGTAGCCATATGAGCTTTTTCAAAGGGCAAAATCTTAACGCGAATTTCTCGAATGGAGCGAATGGCGCGAAAAATTCGCACCATTCGCTTTATTTGCGTCATTCGCGTTAAAAAAGGCTTCCTTTATCGCATAAAGGCTACACATGAGCCAAACTGTTTTTGAGAAATAGAAGTGTCCCGGACCGGTCGAATAAAGAAGATGGCCGGTTCCCAATTCTCTGCTTTAGCCACACCCGTAGCCCGCCCCCTTAACTGCGCAAAAAGGCCCTCCCACAAGAATGTGGGAGGGCCTTGCATTCTGAAAACGTTTACGGCGTTACAAACGTCTGCGTTGCCCACGCGCTAGGCCCGTTTGTTCCATTTGTCCTGACCCGCCAGTAATATGTTTTGCCTGACAACAGCGTTTTGGTGGGCGTAAAGGTGGATTTTGGCGTAAAGAGCGTGGCATTGATATACAGATTCACAAAGGTAGGCACCAGGGATACCTGGATTGTGTATCCCTGCGCGCCAGGCGCGTCAGTCCAATCAAAGACTGGCCTCAAATTAGGAGAAGTGCCAATGGGTGACTTTAGAACCGGGGCACGGAGAGACGTCCGGAAGTAATGCACCGCCGACCAATTTTGGGCGTCATCGGCTTGGTTGTAAGCGCGCACACGCCAGTAATACTTTAGGTTTGGAGCAAGCGCCTTTAGAACAGTATGGCTGGGTGAGGTGGTTGACACTTCATATACAGGGGTGGCAAACGTGGTATCGGTGGCGATTTGAAGGACATAGTGATCCAAATCGGGGAATACGCTGGACCAGGTCAGGGTCGGTTTGTAATCCGTGTTCAGGAAATTCATGGCGGGCGAGAGCAATGTTGGAATTCCTGGAAGGGAAAGACATCGATAAATCTGGATATTGTCCACGTACCAGCCCGACCCGGGGCCTGAAGCGTCAGAAGCCATAATCCAGCGGAACTTCACGCTCATGCCCGCCAATGCGCTCAAGTTAAAGGTGGTGGAAACGTAGTTAAGCACCTGGTGTACGAAAGCCTTTTGCCCTGCCTGGGGATTTCCCCGACCACTCGCGATGACGCCGTTATAATTTTGGCCGCTGGCATACAGGAACGCAGTATGCTTCCAGGTCACTCCATCATCGATTGAATATTGGAGAAAACCGCCGTCATAATAATTTGTGCTAAGCGTCTCGAAGTTAAACCAATGCTCGAAAAACAGGTAGATCGGATACCCGGCGGGTATCGGGATGGCATTGGTCGTCTCGGCAATAGCCTGGCTGGCAGTGGCAGGCTCCGGCCCTTCGAAATGGTAGAATCCATCCGTGGCATTGTCTGCAACCGGGGCCCATAGCGGAAGAGGATTGGAAGAACTGGACGGATTCGTCAGAGTCCACTTGCCCGTTCCATTCTCCAGGCTGTCAAAAAAGAGGAGAGACGAGTTGCTCTTGGATTTGCCTGGCGGGCAGAACGCTGCAACCGGATAGACTGTGCTTGATTTTGTTGAATTCATCTCCACCGCATCGAGGGCGCTACGCACTTGGTCGCAATCCTGCGCAACGATGCCGTACGAACCAACCAGGTTATAGCAGGCCTGCTTGACGGCATAATACAGGTCAAAATAATTGGAAGCCGAAGCCAATAGATGAGTTTCTGCTTCATAGTAGATGTTGGCAACCTTCTTGATACCCAAACCTTTAACGGTCTTGCCATTGAACGTGGCGCCATCCGTCATCAGGTAGACAGCTTTGTTGTTGACGCCGGCGTTTATAAAAATGCCATTGCCGCCATCGCCGAGATAGTAATATTGACTGGTCATCTTATCGGGGTGATGGAACGGGGCGATAGACGGGGTTTTCATGTTGCGCTGCGGGCCTTCCGGCCAATCTTCGCCGATGACCCATTTCACAGCAGCGGTGTCGTTACCCCGCTTATTGGTTTGGTCAATAAACTCGCCCCACATATCGGCCAGCGACTCGGCGACTGCGCCGGGCTGGTAGGCCAAAGCCACCGAGGACATGGGACTGTTCTCAAGAATGCCGAGGCTAATGGCGTGCCCGGCCATGTCGTCTGCTTTTGGATGACCATCTCCGTATGCCACGATGTGAAGCCCGGTAATCCAGAAATCCTTTTTATAGGCGGTGCCATAATGGATGGAACTGTTGATGGTTGCCCCGGCATTATCAATGCTATCAATGCCAAGATAGGTTTTCATAAAGTTATAAGCATCCAGGGCGTTTAAATAGGCGTTGGTCGCATCTGGATCGTCGCCGCCTACGCCATCGCAATTTGTCGTATCGCTTTGATCGCAAACCCACGTGCCAGGCCAACTGCCAACGTCGCCGGGGCTGGGCGCAGCATGGTTCAAGGTGTAAACCGCAATCTGCGGCGAACCGAGCACAGCCGGAGAATTTTGCTTAACGCCGGAGGCATTTGCAGGTGCGTTGGGCGGCAAGGCCGCAGACTCCACCTGGCTGTAATGCAGCACAATTGCGCCGTTATGCGCGTCTACCAGCGCCACTTCACTGATCCCATCAGCGGGAGCAGAAACGACCATATTCCAGACGAGACGCGGTGGAATGCCATCTGGATTTAGCAGGCGCGAATCGTAAATTTGCAGTTTTGGCGTGCCGACGGCAGTCAAGCTTGCGGCATTCAGGTCGTTGTATTTTGCAATCGCCGGGATGGCGGTTGCAATTGCCTGTTCAGCCGTCAAAGTGGGGGTAATATCTACTTTGAGATTTGGCGATGTTTTGGCAGTCAGGGAAAGCATGGCTCCCTGGGCATTGGTGTTGACAATTACATCGCCCCCAAAGACCGGAATACCCCGATAAGTCTGCTGGTATCTGACCGTTGAACGACCGCCCGGCTCAGTGGATGCCTTTGTCAGGGTCAATTCAGCCGACACATCCTTCAGGCCCATCTGGCTGGCATAAGTCGACGTAAAGGCTGTCGCATTGCTGGCAGGGGACGCAGCGGATGGGTTGGCAAGCAGGGAGGCCATTGCCCTTCCAGGCTCAGAGCCGATAAAAGCCAGCGCTCCCGTCGCCGGGTCGTAGACAGCGTTCCCGTCAACCGGCTGGGCAGAAGTCGAGGCTGCCAGGCCCGGCTGCGCAATAGATAAAATCAAAGTCATCGCCAGGAACAGTGAAGATATTCCTTGTAACCAGGTTCTCGTTTTCATGGGTTCTCCTTTAAATTTTTGCAAAGGCTGGGTAAAACAATACCAGCCTCTTTCATTATAATGTCGAAATATGCCGATTAGGCTTAGAGCTAATTTACACATTTATCATATACCATCGGCGCTTTGTTATCCACCCGACAATCCTCCTAACGAACAGGGTTCATGTTCCAACAGAACGAGGCTCCACACGGGTTATAATCTTCCAGTCCCTGCTCATTGCTCCATTTTTTGCTGCGCCGCGAGGGTTGAATTTTTGCCCGTTTTTGGGTATTCTTAATGCATCCCGGACCAAAAGGAGAAAGAATGCGCTCAAAACATTTCCGCTTGTTGTGTGCTGTAACCATTGTTTTGTTGGCAAGTATGGCCTGTAATCTTAGCGCGCCGGGCAATGCGCCCACCGTTACGGCGCAAGTCACCGCGCAAAACGTTCCGACGGCAACAGAGCAGCAACTCCCCACTGCATCCCCTGCGGGGACGATGACGGCGACACCACAGCCGACGACGACGCTGACCCTTGAGCCGTCGCTGACACCCACGGTTGGCCTGCCGGTGGCCCAGGTAATCAAGGCGTCCAATTGCCGCACCGGTCCCGGCGGGATGTATGATCTGGTGCTGGCCTTGAAGGTCGGCGATACGGTCGAAGTCGTCGCGCGCGACCTGGGAGGCGGCTATGTCTTTGTCAAGAACCAAGATATCGCCGCAGATGGCTGCTGGGTGTTGCAAACCAACCTGACTATTTCGGGCAACCTGACGCCGTTACCCGCATTCACGCCGCTGCCTTCGCCGACGCTTGCTCCCAGTTTCACGGTGAAGTACCGGACTACGGATATCTGCAATGGCTTTTCTTTTGTGCGCTTTACGATCGTCAATACAGGCGATGCCGCATTTCGTTCGGCTTATATCAAGGTCACCAACCTTAAGAACAACGAAGTGACCCAACAATCTGTGAATGCCTTTGACCTGACGGCGGGCTGTACTTTAATGGATAATATCGCCCCGCTGGGCATCGGCCAGACGGGCTACCTGCAAAGCGATGTATTCAAAAAGGGCAGCGTCAAAGGCCAGAAAATGTCGGCTGTCTTCCAACTCTGCACCGACCAAAACCTGAAAGGCTCCTGCGCGACGCAAACGCTGCAGTTTGTTTCCAAGTAAGCGCGGACTGCGTTCCTATTTATAAACCTGGGACAACCTTACGGAGGCTGTCCCAGGT
>JBARBA010000357.1:0-5989 GCA_049792555.1 Anaerolineales bacterium | reverse complement strand
ATGTTCGCGGGCAGCAAATTCCCAGCCGCCTGTTTGGTTAAGTCCTGCGGCTTTTATTTCTTGTTCAATTCGAAGTTGGAAAAGAAAGCCAGATGCGTTTATTAGATCTCGAAGTATTTCTTTGGACTCAGTCATACAACCTCCAAGCACCATCACGGTAGGACTTGCCAGTTACCCAACAGCAAGCAGACGATGACTTTTCAGGACACACGCGCCAGTGTTGGGCGGTTTTCTATTACACCGGACATACTGACTCAAACGAAAAATTCAAACTATGGGGTGAATTTATCGTAAACAGAAATTCCAATTTGGACAATAGGTACTGCGGTAGTTACCATTAATGTCAGGATACCTTCAATCTCGAACGGCCATTCCTTTAGCAACTCCACTTTTCTTTGAATTTCCATCATTTTATCCAGCGAATTTGCATGCTCGTTTGTCAGGTCATTTTTTAATTTATTAAGCGTTGAATTGATTTGAACGTTGATTTCCTTAATGTATTCGGCCTTTATATTGCCCATTATTTGGTGCATGGCATAAAATGACACAAGATACATCCCTAATGGGAAAAAGGCAGTAGTAATTACCCAAATCATTACAAATGGATTATTTATCAGGTGTGCCATCCACAAGGATACTATATGCAGTCCATATAAAAACAAGGAACCTGTAGCAGTCAACGAATAAAATTTAGAGATTGGGGAAATGGCAATATTTAGAGGGGTGTAGAAAGGCAACTTCGATTTAAACTTAACAATTTTATTTAGAAGGCTTAACAATTCAATTGAGGTATACACTGCATATGAGCCAATAAAGCATAGTGGTAAAGATAATACACTTATGGTTATTCTTATTGTGGTTGCAAATGGTAGAACTGATAAGCACAGAACTATGGTGATTATTATTACAAGAAAAAGAATTATTTTTGCTCTTGGGCTACTGAGCGAAAAAACAACCTTTGATTGGGTATTTGCCCAACCTGTATCTGGAATGTCAAATGCATTCTCAATCCCCTTAAGCATTACTTGGAAATAGTGACTCAACATAATATATCCAATGGGTATTCCAGATGCAATGACGTAAGTTAACAAAATGCCTGGGATAAGGAAATTACTGTTCGTTCCTTGGATAAAAAACAAGAAAAATAGCCATTCTATTAGCGCTGCCACACCTCCAACAAAAAGCCAGTATATTGAATAATGAACTCTCTTAGGGGCGATTCTCTCGAAAAAAGTGACCATATTTATTTCCTTATTCAGTTTGTCAAACGCCCAACAAATGGTACGGCGACCAACGAATGGCTTATGGATGGTCTGGCGCGCCGCCTGCGCAGCACACAGGTATTGTACATCGGAAGAAGCATTCCTGGCTATAAGTACGCAAAAGCTGACGATCCAATGACCGTCCGCTTCTTTCCATGCGGGTATAATATTTTTATGTCTCCCACTGTTTACCGCATCGGTCGTCACCGTTTTTTCTTTTTCAGCCGTGAAGGCCATGAGCGCAATTAGCCCAACCGCCGTCCTGGCGATGGATGTCCGGTTTTCAGAGGATGCGCTCCACGTCCGCCTTTCGGATGGGCGCGAGATTTCTGTGCCCATCGAGTGGTTCCCACGTCTACGCGATGCCAGCGCCGCGCAGCGCGAAAAATGGCGCTTGATTGCGCGCGGGATTGGCATTCATTGGGAGGAGATCGACGAGGATATTGCCGTGACCACGTTGCTGCGGGTGCAGTGACGTTTACACCGGCCTTTTATAGGGTTTTCACTCTCCAGCCAACGCCCATGCCGGGCGCGCATACAAAAGCTGGCGACCATTGGGCCGCCAGCTTCTTGATTCCTTTTCGTCCTGTTTTTATGGCCTGTCTGACGGGTTGCGCCGCCGCCGCTTCAACAGCCTGGCAGCAGACTTTACCCTGTTTACGGTTGGGTATAGGTTTTCGTTGTCCTGCCAAAATTAGTGGCTTGTGTGCATGAATTCGTGTTTGCCACCGTGCATACACTGCCGGTCACACCGGGGCAGGAGCATACGCTGGCGCTCAATGTGTAGCGGCCAAAGTATAGATCCACCCAGTAGTTGCCCTGTGAGCAATTGAGATCGCCCACGTCTTCAAGTTTGAACTTATTCAGATAATAGCCTGCCCCACTATAGTCTTTCATCCCAATCCAGTTTGTTGTCGTAATTCCGGTACCCCACTGCCATGCAGCCGCCGGATCGTTTGGACAGGCGGTGTTAAGATGATTGGCAAAATGTCCCTGGACAAGCGTTACCATAGCGGCTCCTTTGGAAGCGCCCATGGCATACCCGGTGAACCAGCCGGAGTAACCTGTGGCAGAAACCGCTGTGAAATTCATAACACTGATACCTGCCACCAACGCCAGAAGGATGGCAGCAAAGGTGATTTGGCGTTTCTTGTTTAGAATGGCGTCCATGTCAGGTTGCCTCCGTTGACTGCGATAATGGTGGTGGGCGACAGGAATTCGATGCTATAAATCTCGTCGTTGCCCTGAATCACTTTGGCAGGATCATCGAGCACGACTTTCCAATTTTGCCCTCCGTCCGTGGAAACGAATATGCCGGTACGGAAGCCTCCGGCAAGCAGCAGGTTGCTCGACGGAAAATCCGGCGCTGCCGCCAGGCTGGCGACGGCGAACGATAAATTGGCCGTATCAATCTTCCCGATGGCGTTCCCCCGGCCAACGCCCTGGATAGTCGATTGAGAAACAAACTTCCCTCTAAAATCTCCCGCCGAGCGCAGGAAGGGTTCAGCTTGTGGATAAGCAATGCTTTCTGTTTTCGAAAGCAACCATGCCTGCCCTGCCATTGCATCGTTTGTGGCGAGGATCAGTTTTTTGTCATACGATGGCGATAACCGCAGCGGGACTTTGCTGATTTGATTCCATTGAGAAAGGTTATCAGTCGCATATAGTCCTTGGTAGCTACCTGCGGTGATACTCACAAATAAACGATATCCGTTATCTGCCTTTACAGTCCCCAGCCATTGTTTCGGCCCTGCCGGGAGGCCGGATAGCGTCCCCCAGCTTTTCCCGTTTGCCTGCTCCCACACATCGGAGTCAGCGCCGACAAATAACAGGTCTTGTCCCGCCAAGTCTTTTGCCAAAGCAATGTCATAAGGCCAATATCCGGCGGACGCAGGCAAGGTGCTGGATATTGACCATTCCTTGCCGCCATCGCGTGTTTCATAAACGACAATTTTCTGATCCTTCGTCGCAACCGCGTAAGCGTGGTTTTTTACATCCGGGTCTGCAACGACCTCGAGGATCATTCCCGTTAAATTGCTGGCCTGCCACGTCTTTCCGCTATCGTTCGAGTAAAGGATGCCGCCCCCGTCAAAACCGCGATATTCTGCGCCGACCAGGTTTCCGCTGCTGGCGTCAATCGTAATCCGGGCGGGTATCTTTTGGTAAGCGCCTTGAACAACGATGTCCATATTCCCGGCTTTGGAATATTCCAGGCTGTACTGATAGCCAATATTTTTCGTGTTATCGGGAGAAAAGTTTTTCTTCGAAGCCAGGGCAATCTTCAATATCCCGGGGCTATCCAACTGCGGCTTTGAGAGTTGCACATAACCGGGGTTCCTGGGCTGCTGAACTTCACTCGCAATGGAACCATCCTGGATGGTTACTAAAAACTCGCTGGTGGGATAAGCGGAACTCCAAAGCGTGGCTTGCCAAACCCGCCTTTTTCCGTCGCTGCCTGCGTTGGCCGGATCATTGGCAGCGTTGACGCTGTTGAGCGTCATGATTTGATCGTCACGGATTTTGGAATTTTTTACCAGGATATTCCAGGCTTCGATCAGTGTGACGGGTTGAGGATTTGCCGGGAACGCTTGCAGCGTGCTGACCGCAACAACTTTTGGCGTTGAACCGGCTTGAACGAAGAGGGTCCCGCCTATCGCAAAAAGCGCAAGCACAGCCACAAGGCTAAACAGGATTTCTTTTTTCATTTGTTTTTCTCCTTGAGAAGCGAACCATTAGTACAAGGACAGGTTTCAAGCCCCTGGCGCACCGCGCTTTCGCCGGTGAGGCTTACAAGGAAACAGTGTCCGAGACACCTGAAAGCATTTGGCTTCTTATCCGTATGAACAACAATAATCCACAGTCCCCTTCAGTTTCAGCTTGAAAGACGAATTGGCCGGCACTTCAAAGGATTGGCCGGACTTGAAAGTCTGCCAGTCCTGGCGGCCCGGAAGGAGCACGTCCATTTCGCCGTCGAGCATTTCCATCACTTCGCGCAAACCGGTGCTGAATTCGTATTCCCCCGGCAACATGAATCCCAATGTCTTGCGCGTGCCGTCTGCGAAAAGGACCGCGCGGCTGGTAACCTTCCCATCGAAATATACATTGGCTTTCTTTACAACCGTAACGTTCTCAAATTTGTCTGACAAGGCTTCTTCCTCCGTGAATGGATTAATTTTGTGACCACAGATCGCAATTATAGTGCATAATTACCGGGACACCGTTTTCGCAGCAATTCTACGAAAATCTTTTTCCACAGATTTCGCAGATTACGCAGAATAAACCCAAAAAATCTGCGAAAATACCCTACGGGCACGATGTCGGCGTAATCTGTGGATGATGGGTTTCGCATTGATTGCTGATTTTCGACACACAGGAGACTGGAATGGACAAAAAGGAATTCAACCCGTTTGCAATGGCCCAGAGCCAACTGGACGAGGCCGCCGATCTGCTGCAGCTCGACCCGGCCGTGCATGAGCTTCTGCGCTGGCCGCTCCGGGAACTGCACGTGACCCTCCCGGTAAAAATGGACGACGGTACGACCCGCATTTTCCACGGTTTCCGCGTGCAATACAACGACGCGCGCGGCCCCAACAAGGGCGGCATCCGCTTCCATAGCGGCGAGACGATAGACACCGTCCGCGCATTGGCGGCCTGGATGACCTGGAAATGCGCCGTAGTCGATCTTCCGCTGGGCGGCGGCAAGGGTGGCATCATCTGCGACCCGAAGACCCTTTCCGTGGGCGAACTGGAGCGCTTGAGCCGCGCCTACATCCGCCAGGTGGGACGCATCCTGGGCCTCGAAAAAGACGTCCCCGCGCCTGACGTGAATACCACCCCGCAAATCATGGCCTGGATGGTGGATGAGTTTGCGATGATGCAGGGGCACAACGAGTTCGGCGTGATCACCGGCAAGCCCCTGGCGCTGGGCGGCTCGGCCGGTCGCGGCGACGCCACGGCGCGCGGCGGCATGTACTGCCTGCGCGAGGCCGCAAAAGCTCTTAAGCTTGATCTCAAGGACGCCACAACCGCCATTCAGGGCTTTGGCAACGCCGGTTCTTTCGCCCACAAACTGGGCGTGGAGATGTTTGGCCTGAAAGTGGTGGCCGTCTCCGATTCAAAGGGCGGCATCTACAAGGCCGACGGCATCGACTTTGCCGAGCTTGCCGCGCACAAAGCCAAAACCGGTTCGGTCGTCAACTTCCCCGGTTCGAAAACCATCACCAACCAGGAATTGCTCGAGCTGGACGTGACCGTCCTGGTTCCGGCGGCGCTGGAAAACGTCATCAACGCAGGCAACGCCAGCCGCATCAAAGGCAGGATCATTGTCGAACTGGCCAATGGCCCCACCACACCCGAAGCCGACAAGGTTTTGTTCGAAAAGGGCGCTTACGTCATCCCCGATTTCCTGTGCAACGCCGGCGGCGTAACCGTTTCATACTTCGAAATGGTGCAAAATGCCTACGGCTATTACTGGGAAGAAGCGCTTGTCCACGAACGGCTGGAAAAGAAAATGGTGACCGCCTTCTGGAGCGTACACAATATGGCGCAGGAACGCAAAATCCACAACCGCCTGGCAGCTTACCTGCTGGCAGTCAGCCGCGTTGCCGAAGCCGTCCACTTGCGCGGATGGGCGTAAAGCGGTTCCCCGGCAATTTGCCCGGAGAACCCGGACGATTGCATATAAAAAGACCCCGAACGTTTTCAGGGTCTTTCTGTTTGATATATCT
>JBARBA010000356.1:0-6287 GCA_049792555.1 Anaerolineales bacterium | reverse complement strand
CAGCCGCTACGTTTTGGTCGCCCTCGCTTGCGTTCGGAACAGACAGGAAGTGCTATTCGGTTTTCAAAGTGCAAGTCCCTTATTCGTCTCACGATTTTGTCGTTTGTAACCATAACGCTTTCGTGGTAAAAGCTTTTGGTTTTCCTGCCAACCCTGGAAACGCCCCAAATAAGGAATTTTATCGGTATGTCTCGCAAAACATTTCACCTCGTCTCACTCGGCTGCGCCAAGAATACCGTCGACTCGGATTCAATGGCGCAGTTGCTCGTCCAGGACGGCTACAAACCCGTCGAAAAGCCCGGACAGGCTGCCGTGCTGATCGTCAATACCTGTGGATTCATCGGCCCGGCCAAAGAAGAATCGCTCAACACATTGCGCGAACTGGCCGCCAAAAAACGCAGCGGACAACTGCTGATCGCCGCCGGCTGCCTGACCCAGCGTTACGGCGTGGAAGTCGCCAAACAGGTACACGGCATCGATGGGATACTCGGCACGCGGCGCTGGATGGACATCTTACAAGTCGTTGAAAAACTACGCGCCACGCCTCACCCCGAACCGCTCTACCACCTGCCCGAAGCGCCCACCGTCGGGACCGACGAGGGCGACACGCTGCGCGCCAGCGTCGCCGGGGCCAGCGCCTACGTCAAAATCGCCGACGGCTGCCGCCGCCCGTGCGCCTTCTGCGCCATCCCGCTCATCAAAGGCACAGCCGTCAGCCGCCCCATGTCCGCCATTTTGGAAGAGGCCCGCAGCCTGCGCGATATGGGCGTGCGCGAATTGGTGCTGATTGCCCAAGACACCACCGATTACGGCCACGACCTGGGCATGAAGGAAGGACTTGCCACCCTGCTCGAACAACTGACTCATGCCGTTCCCGACATGGACTGGCTGCGCATCATGTACGCCTACCCCGGCTACGTCACCGACCGGCTGATCGAAGTCATGGCGACGCACAAACAAGTGCTGCCTTACCTCGATATGCCGCTCCAGCACGCCGCCCCGCAGACGCTTTACCGTATGCGCCGCCCTTCAAATATCGATTGGGTGCATAAAACGCTGGGCAAAATGCGCGCCGCCATGCCGCGCCTGGCGATCCGCACCACCTTCATCGTCGGCTACCCCGGCGAAACGCAGGCCGAATTCCAATCGCTGCTTGATTTTGTGCAGGAAATCCGTTTCGACCGCGTGGGGGTCTTCAAATTCTCTTTTGAAGCGGGCACGACCAGCGAACCGCTGGGCGACCCCGTGCCTGCCGAAGTCAAGGAACAGCGCTGGGAAGAGTTGATGGCGCTCCAGCAGAACATTTCCCTGCAAGTCAACCAGTCCTACACCGGTCAGACGCTCGACGTGTTGGTGGAAGGCTACGACAATGGCCTGACCATCGGGCGCTCGTACCGCGACGCGCCCGAAATCGACGGGCTGGTGCTCGCCGAAGGCCGCGCCGAAATCGGACAGATCGTCCCGGTCAAAATCACCGGCGCGCTGGCCTACGACCTGACCGGTGTCCTGGCTTCCCAACTGATCAATCTGTAATAAAAAGGGAGTTGTGTGCCTTTTTAAGCCCCACCCGAAAAAATAGGCGATAATCTTTACAAACGTACTTCACCGAATTTTAGTGAAGGGCTTATAATAATAACTATGCAAAGGAAAATTTTTGAGTAGCTTAAGCGAGGGAAGGATATGAACTGTGCCAGTTGTGGTTGGTTTTCTTAGTGATGTTGAGTTATCAGAACATTTTGACGATCACCGTCTAGAAGTTGGCGCGGCGACCAAAGAAATCTATTTTGAGATGGCTAAAGCATTATTAGAAACTGATCCAGCTAAAAATCTTGATGTGTTAGGATGCATTAGATGTAATGGAGATATTATACGGTTTAATCGTATAACGAATGAATTTGCAATTATGACTGCTTCTGGGATCATAAGAACATACTTCAAACCACAGCCTAGGATTACAGCACCAGCAGGTACACCCCGTCGTAAAACGCACAGTTATCCAAGTAACACTGATTATTTTTGGAATGAATGTGGAAGGAGAATGTAAAATGACTTTATTATATACATGCCCAGTTTGTGGATACAATGAACTTTCATCTCCTCCAGAAGATTGGAAAATATGCCCATCTTGTAAAACTATGTTTGGATATAGTGACTTAGAATGGGGCGTTGATTTATTGCGTAAAGAATGGATTGAATCGGGCGCAAAATGGGAGAGTGGGTATTTACCTCAACCAAAATATTGGTCTCCGATTCAACAACTTCTGAATATTGATTATCATGTTTCAGATGAAGATAAAATTGCTATTGCAAGTCATTCAGAAAACAATATAGACATTGTAGAAATCAATACACCTAAACCCATACCTATACCTAAACTTATGACAATATCTTTTAATCAAGCCAATAACACAACCAAAATTATCCGCAATAACGTCGTATTCGGCAATTTTATTTTGCAGTCAGTGTAAAATTATGCCAAAACTTCTTCTTTTTGCGCCATGTCAAAAGATACTTGTAGATAAATTGGAAAATTCAATTTCTCTAATTAATGTTATGCACGGTTTAGCCGCAGGTAGAGTTGAAAACACTTCTTTAGAACCAATGTCACCTGATACAAAAATACCTTTACAGTGGGCCATCGGAACACTCTGGTTACGTTCTTCTGATGATGGAGAGAAAACTTTTGAACAACGAACCGAGATGATTATTCCAGATAATACTAGAATGGAAATTAATGTCCAATCTTTTGTGATGACACATAGAACACACCAGATTGCTATGAGGGCTGGCGCTTTTCCTGTGGGTTTGCCTGGAGAATACAAGCTGGTTTTATCTTTGCGAGAAGTTGGGACGAACGATGAATGGCAAGAATTGGCTGAATATCCAATAGAACTTACCCATGAAACAAATCTGACAAAAAAGGTTGATGATTAATCGTCAGCCTCTTTGTATATCAATCGTTTCCGATCAAACCTCAATACTGGATCTGCCAGTATATAGTCCACATAAATTTCTCCCCGGCTGGTATGCCGGGGAGTTCTTTTATGGGCCGGTGGTAGGTTCGGGCGTCGCCGTTGGCGGGTTGCACTGCAAATTCAGATCGAAGAATTTCTGGGTATATTCGTTATCGAGGCCGCCTATATCTCGCGCCTTGCCCCACGAAACAAGCGCAAGACAGCGATCCTTAAGCCTGGATGCCGATGCCTGCAGATCGCCATACTTCAAGAGCGCATCATGGTAACGCTGCAAAGCCGTGAAATTGGACGCATCGCGCAAATTCGGCGCCTGGTCGGCAACCTGCCCGAAATAATTGACCGCCTGCGCCCAGTCCAACTCCCAGAAAGATGCGCCGATAATGTAATAGCGCGCCCAGGTGCGCATCCCGTCGGCCAGACCGTCCAATGGGCCGAAGCGTTCGGCCAGGGTCAGGTCGTAAATACCGCCTTCCAGGTTGGTCGTTTGGGCATAGGCCCGGTTGCCCATGATCTGATCCATGCCGCGATTGCGCAGGGCAGAGTAATACATCCCGTCCACCTGGACGGTCTTGTAAGTGGGATCGGCCTTGCGCAGCGCATCCAGCGAGGCCATCGCATTGGTCCAGTCGCTGCTTTTCAACTGCGCCTGCGCCTGGGCAAAAATCGTCTCCTGGCTGCGCAGGTCAGGGGTGGGCGTGGACGAGGGGATGGGCGTCGGCGTCAGGCTGGGCGTAACCGCCATCTGCACGAGCAGTTTGGTCAGCAAATCTGCCGCGCCGGGATAGTTTGGATCTCGCTCGATAATATATTCCAGGCGCTGGCGGGCCGCATCATAATTTTTTCCGGCAAAATCCTGCTCGGCCAGCGTAAACTGTTCAACGACAAGTTTTGCCTCGCTGGTTTGCTGGACGCTGACGCGCGCGCCAATGGCCTGGGTGTAACCGGCAAAGCCGCCCAAAGCCAGCGCTGCCACAATAATGAGCGCGCTAATCAAAACGCCAACGCGCCGGTTTTTTCCTTTTTTGATCGGTTGTGTATCAGACACACTGTCAGCGGGCAGGGCGTCATCAGGCGCAGGGGGGGTGGATTGTGTATCGGGCAAAGCATCGTCAGGCGCAGGGGTGGCGTTTTGCGCATCGGGCAAAACATCATCAGACAAAGGGGGATTGGTTTCAGTATCAGACATGGGGACGATTATACCCCATCCTTATAAGCGGAAAAGCTGCTTTGCTTCGGACCAGACCAGCGCGACGGCCAACAGCCCGCCCGCAGCCATGCCCACCAAAGCAGTGATGAACGCGGACCCGGGCAGGTAAACGGCCAACCCGTAAGCCAGCGCGCCGCTTAACAGGGCCGCGACCAGCCCTTTGCCAATCGCCGTTAAAGGACGGATGGGCGGCGTGTCTTTCAGCCGGCGGTTGAGCATGATGAGCATGAAAACCGCCTCCACGCTGATCGACAGTTCGGCGGCGGCGATGACCGGCGCGCCGACAGCGCTGAAGACCGTCACGCCGCAGATACCGATCACAACGTAGACTGCCAGGCGCACCAGCACACCCCACAGCGGCATTAACGGCTCTTTGCGCGCATAAAAGCTGCGGGCCAGCGTCTCTTGCACGGTGTAACCGGCCAGGGTCAGCATATACACCCGAGATGTAAGGGTTAGCAGGTCGATCCCGGCAGCGCCGAATTTCGAGAAGGCGGTTTGCACCAATGGATGCATGCCTGCCGCCATCACAGCCGCTGCGGGCAGCGTCAGCGCCAGCATCACGCGCAGCGCCTTGTCGATGGTGTTGCGGAAGGTCGTCCAGTCGCCGCGCGCGGCGTACTCGGCCAGCGAGGGCAGCAGCGCCGTGGCGATGGCCGTGCCGAGCAGCGTTTCGGGCACTTGCATAATCATCCAGCCGTAGGTCAGCGTTGAAACCGCGCCAACCTCAAGGCGCGAAGCAAAGTTGTCGCGCAGGATGAACATCAGTTGAATGCCGAACATGGTCAGCAGGCGCGGGGCCATCAACTTCAAGGCCTGGATCAAGCCCGAATTGCGGATGTCCAGCGAAGGCGTCCAGCGGAACTGGTATTTGATCAGGCCGGGGATTTGAATGAGCAGGTGCAGCGCCGCGCCCAGGATCACGCCATAGGCCAGTCCGTATACGCCCAGCCCCAGGGCGGGCAGCGTGATCGGGCCAAGTTGATAGGGTGTCGCGGGTGAAAACACCAGCGCGCCGGCAATCATCCCGACATTATATAAAATGGGCGCAATGGCCGGCAGCAGGAAAGACTGGTTGGCTTGCAGACCAGCCATCACCAGTCCGCTGATCGAAAAAATAAGCGTTGCCGCCAGGTCCAGGCGCATTAATTGGGCTACCAACGCCTGCTTTTCAGGGCTGAAACCGGGGGCGATGCCGTAATGGACGATGGGATCGGCGAAGATGGCGATGATCAGAGAGACGGACGCCGTCACCGTGAAGCCCAGGTTCACCACGCGCGAGAACAAATCCCAGGCGGCGGCGCGATCTTTTTTCGTCAGGTATTCGCTCAGGAGTGGGATAAAGGCCATGGCCAGCGCCCCGCCTGAGATCAACGCAAAGAGCAGGTCGGGCAGGTTGTTGGCTGCATTGAAAGCGTCCAGGTTGGAAACCTGGAACTGGCGCGCAATGATGATCGAGCGCCCAAAGGCCAAAATTTTATCGAGCAGGAAGAAAAAGCCAAGCAGCAGCGAAGTGCGGGTAAGGTGCGATAGTTTATTCACGAAACTTCCTCAGACATGGAAGGTGGCAGTTACTCTCAATAGTGACTGTCGCCTTTTGGAGTTCTTTGGGATGTAGAGCGGCCCTCCCCGCCCGTAAGTCGGGATTAATCCCGACTTACGGGCAGGCGGGCGATTCTCAAAGAACCTTTTGCGTAGACAGCCCGGCGTTAGTGCTCGTGGTCGGCGGGCTGCATATTTTCTGCGCCGGGCAGCTTGCCGGCCAGCTTTTGCGGCTGGTGGATCATCAACGGGAAGCACTGCGGGCAAATATACCAGTTCCCGCCCCGGTAATGCAGCGTCACAAGCGGGGTATCCTGCTCCGAACGGCCACAATTCAAACAAGTCAATTTCATATTTATCTCCTAACCCGGACAAGCCGGGAAAAAAGCGAAACGCCAAGACGCCAAGTCTTTAATTTTCTTTCTTTTCTTTGCACCGGTGTCACCACACTTAAGCGTGGTGGGCAATCGGGACACGGAATACACGGGAGAACACGGAAAAAACCCCCTTAAAAAACTAGCAGAATCCGTGCAACTCCGTGTAATCCGTGTCCAAATCGTTCT
>JBARBA010000355.1:0-6127 GCA_049792555.1 Anaerolineales bacterium | reverse complement strand
CCTGTATGCCGCCTTCGGCGCGCCGGTGGCCCACGAAGATGACGCCGCGCGCGCCGCAGCAGCCGCCCTGGAACTGAGCGCCTTGCCGGGCAAAGTGGAAAGCATCCATTCGGTCAGCATCGGCCTGAGCAAAGGCGTGATGCGTACCGGCGCATACGGCAGCGTTGCTTGCCGCATCTACGGCGTGTTGGGCGACCAGGTCAACCTGGCGGCGCGCCTGATGGAACGCGCCGCGCCGGGGCAGGTGTTGGCAAGCGAAGCGGTCTGGCAGGCAACACCCGACTTTTGCTGGCAGGAGTTGCCCGCGCTAGAAGTCAAGGGCAAGCGCATTGCCGTGAAGCCCGCCGCCCTGATAGGGGGACGACAAGAGCAGGAAATCTTCCGCCAGCCAGTCTTACAGATGGTCGGGCGACAAATGGAATTGGCTCTCATAGAAGAAAAACTGGAACTTGTACGCCGGGGACAGGGACAAATCGTCAGTATCACCGGCGAAGCCGGAGTGGGCAAGTCGCGCCTGCTGGCCGAAGTATTGCAGCGCGCAGACAACTTGACACAGCATAGCGGCGAGTGCCAGTCTTACGGCACGCAAAGCGCCTACCTGGTCTGGCATGCTCTTTGGCGCGCGTTTTTCGGCATTAATTCTTTTAGCTCCCAGGCAGAACAAATCGAGACCCTCGAAAAAGCGCTGTCGGGCATCAACCCCGACTTCCCCTTGCGCCTGCCATTGTTGGGTGCGGCGCTCAACCTGTCCATCCCCGATAACGGCCTGACGAGCGCGATGGATGCCAGGGCGCGCAAAACCTCGCGCGAGAGCCTGCTGGTGGACTGCCTGCGGGCCGGGGTGGGCGACCGGCCTTTGGTCCTCGTGCTCGAAGATGCGCACTGGATCGACCCGCTCTCGCGCGACCTGTTGGAATTGATCGGGCGCGCGATCAAGGAACTGCCGGTATTGATCCTGCTGGCCTACCGCCCGCCGCTGGAAGCCGAAGCGCCTTTCCTGTCTGGTCTGGCGAGCCTGAAATACGCTACCGAAGTGCGCCTGAGTGAGTTGAACCGCGCCGAGACTGCGCAGCTTGTTGCCGCGCGGCTGGCGCATTTTGGCCTGGAAGGGGAAACTCCGCCCGCATTGGTCGAACGCCTGCTGGCGCGCACGCAGGGCAACCCCTTTTACACCGAAGAACTGCTCAATTACCTGCACGATAAGGGCCTCGACCCACGCCTGGATGCTTCGTGGGCGCAGGCTGACTTGCCGGATAGTCTACACAGCCTGATCTTAAGCCGCATCGACCGTCTGACCGAACGCCAGCAGATCACCATCAAGGCCGCCAGCGTCATTGGGCGCTTGTTCCGCGCGGCCTGGCTGTACGAATATTACCCGCCGTTGGGCGGCTCGGCGCAGGTTGCCGCCGACCTGGAGCGCCTGAACCGCCTGGAATTCACCCTGCTGGAGACCCCCGAACCGCAACTGGCCTATCTTTTCAAGCACGTCATCACGCAGGAAGTAGCCTACGAAAGCCTGGCCTACGCCACGCGCGCCGCCTTGCACGAGCAGTTTGCGCGTTACCTGGAGCAGAACGCCGGGGAGGATGCCGGGCCGTTTTTGGATCTGCTGGCCTATCACTACGAACGCAGCGAGAACCTGCCCAAGAAGCGTTACTATCTGCGCAAAGCCGGCGAAGCTGCCGGGAAAGCCTATGCCAATGAAGCCGCCCTGTCGTACTTGGGGCGCGCCCTGGCGCTTTCTCCAGAAAGCGACTACGCAGAGCGCTTCGATATCCTTGTAGCGAGAGATGATGTCTATGATATTCTGGGGAGGCGGGAAGCCCAAGACCAGGATGTGACAGCCCTCGCGGCGCTGGCCGAGAGTCTGGATGACAACCGGCGGCGCGCACAGGCAGCTATCGGCCGGATAAGGTATGTGTATGGAACAAGTAATTACCCGGAGGCGATTGCCGCCGCGCAACAGGCGGTGGAATTGGCGCACCTGATTGGCGCATATGAATACGAGATGCGTGGCTATTTACAATGGGGACATGTGTTGGTAAACCAGGGGAATTATGTCGAAGCGCGCGTGCGCTATGAGCAAGCCCTAGCCCTGGCACAGACAACCAAACTGACTGGGTTGATCGCCAATAGCCTGAGAAGTCTTGGTTATCTCGATATGCTCACCGCGCATTATGTCAGCGCGCAGGCCTACCTGGAACGCGCTTTGCAGCTCTACCGTGAGACCGGCAACCGCATAGGCGAGACTTTAATCCTTGATTACTTGGGAGACTTAGCTTTCATTCATGGTGACTTCACCAAGTCGCAGGCTTCTTATGAGCAGACCTTGCACTCTTGGCGTTCAATCGGCCATAAACCCAATGAAGCGTCCGCTCTCCGCCGCCTTGGCAATTTGATCATCCAACAACACGGCGATTACACAAAAGCGCAGCTTTATCACGAACAGGCTTTGCGTCTTTCGCAAGAGTCGCATGATCGAAAAGGCGAGGCGGATGCCCTTTTTAGTTTCAGCCTGATTGATCTTTTGCAAAACAACTATCCGGCGGCCCGGGTTCAGGCGGAACAGGCGTTGTGTCTCTCTCGCGAGATTGGTTATCAATCTTATAATGCAATATGCCTTGCACAGTTGGGCGCGGTTGCCGATGAACTGGGTGAGTATGCCTCCGCTTTGGAATATCATACCCAGGCGCTGTCCATCTTGCGCGAAATGGGTGACCGGGATGGAATGTGCCAGATATTAGCAGCTTTGGGCATGGTTTTTTATCATGCGGGCCAGCATGAAACAGCCCGGGAAAACAGTCAACAGGCGCTCTCGATTGCGCGAGAGACAAAAAATAAATGGGCGCAAACACGCGCTCTGATTTCACAGGGCCATGCGCTGAGGGGGTTAGATGATTTGGATCAGGCCACTGATTCTTACCGGCAGGTTTTGAGTTTGGCGCAGGAGTTGGGCCTGCCTGATTATTTCGCCAAACCGGCCCAAACCGGTCTGGCCTGTGTTGCATTGGTTCAGGGCAACCTGTCCGAGGCCCAAGCGCCGCTGGATGAGATTTTGAACTACCTGGAGACAAACTTTCTGAGTACCCAGGACGAAATTTTCTGGATGTACCTGACCTGCTATCGCATCCTGCAGGCCAGTCATGACCCCCGCGCGCTTACTATCTTGAGCGCGGCCCACCGCCTGCTGGAAGAGATTGCCGCCGGGATCGACGATGAAACCCTGCGCGTCTCCTTCCTGCAAAACGTGCGCTGCAACCGCGAAATTGTGCAGGCATGGGAAAGCCATGCCTGAAAGCACCAAACCCTGCGGCGCAACCTGCCGGAAACAGGGGCGGGAAGCACATTTCGATGCACAATTCGAAACGAGCGGCGATCAGCCGCTCGTTTTTGATGCCATTTGCCATCCAGTCAATATCCTGCATGGGCTGATTAATATCGTGTAAGACTTTGCTGCTCCGAAAAGGTACGCTTGAATTGAACAGCTATTCCTGACAGTTTTGTTAACTGGCGGAATTCACGGGAAAACATCGAGCTTGTTTTGGCAGAACGATTTCAAAGACCCATTGATATTCCCTTCCCCTTATCACCAACACGCATCCCGGCATCTCCAACCATCCATGGACTGACCCTGCCCTTTCCCGGCAGATGGGTCGGAGTTGCCAGCACAGGGATTTCAATCGCACGCCATCAAGGCCCGGTGCGGGCAGGGCGAAACCCCGCGCCCGCCCTGGCATAAAACCCTATCCACATTTTTTCACAAGGAGAAAAATAATGAAACGTCGTATCTTTTCAATTTGTCTCGTCCTAGGCTTGCTGGTGCTCACGCTGGCCTTCTCGATGGAGCTTGGAATCGCCAATGCTCAATCAGTCACTCCCACTCCTACTCCCGGTTGTGACACTTTCATCTTTACGGGCCACGTCTATGATGCGGCCACAGGGCTGGGCATCAGCGGCGCAACCGTCGGCGTCAGCCTGGACGTGCCGCGCGCCTATTCGACGACCACCGACGCAACCGGCGCGTATTCGCTGATGGTTCCGACGGGATACACTTGTCACATCACGAGCCTTTCTGCCTCAGCCCCCGGCTATAACACCCTTTCGAAGGCAGCCTCCCGCGTCAACCCGAACGATTTTTCCTTGACGAAATTGGCCGCGCTCACGCCGACCCGCACATCTACTCCTGGCGGCCCGACCCCCACCCGCACCCGCACTCCCACCACCGGGCCATCGCTGACCCCCAGCCGTACCATCACCCTGACGTTTACCCCCACGACAGGGCCGAAACTATGCACCCCCACCGTCACGATTATGGCTCCTTTCGTTCAGGATGGCGTTGGTACCTTCTGCTGGCAATCCACCAACCTGGGAACGTACATCAACTCCTGGAATCTGACCAGTTTGACGGTCAATTATACGGACTACACCAACCTGTACGTCGCCGCCGGTTCTTTGCCGGCCAAGATCAACGGCAACTGGTACATCAGCTATACAAGCGCCGCTTCCTACGGGCACTTCGAAGCCAAGTAACGAACTGCCTTCAATAGGGCGCAGTTGGTGGTTGAGCGGTGCGCTGAGCCTGTCGAAGTGTAGGCGTACTTTGCCATACCGAAACCCGCTGCGCCCCACTGAAATCCCAACACCATGCTTCTTATGCCGGGGCGAACTCTGGCATAAGAAGCCCTATCCAACTTTTTTTCATAAGGAGAAAAAAACATGAAACGTCGTACCCTTGCAATCTGTATTGTTCTAGGCCTTCTGGTTTTCGCATTGTCCTTTGTGACAAAGCAGCATTCCGTCAAGGCGCAATCGCTTACCGCCACCCCTACCCTCTCAGGCGACTTTGGCTTGGTAACGATCACCGGGAATGTCCAGGATGTGTACGGGCCTACCCAAATTTGTTGTGAGGCCACCGCCGGGGCGTCGATCACCGTCGCCAGCAGCGGGCTGCACGGCTCATCGGGTGGCAGCGCCATCACCGACGCGAGCGGCAATTACTCGGTCAGCAACATTCATCTCTATGACACCGATACTGTTACCGTAACGGTCAGCAAGGCGGGTTTCCCCACCACATCCACCGTGCGCAGCGGCATCGCGACCAGCACCAATAAGGTTTTTAGCTTCACGCTGATACCCACCACGCCTACGCCCTATTACAGCCCCACCCCTCGGCCCGGTTGCGGCACGCAGATGGTGGTGACTTCGACCCCATCGCCTACCTTTACGCCCACCTTTACGCCTACTGTGATTCCTACCTTGACGCGCACGGCGACATCCTGCAGCCCCATCTATATCACCGCCACTCCGCCCGGCCCGACTTCGACCCCCACCCGCACCCCCACCTTGACGCCGGTTGGAACCAATAATGACGTGCCCTACCCGGATCTGACGGTTTCCAGCGTCACCTATGTTGGCTCCAGCCCGACTTGCGCAAATAACCCGAAGGTTCAAGTGATTATCACCAATATCGGCGCGTACCCTGCAAATAGCTCTTTTGAGGTTACGCTGGCGGGGGGCGTCGCGCAAGTGGTCAATGGATTGGCCGCCGGTCAATCGGTCACGCTCATTTTCGCTGCCAGCAGCGCCACGGCCACAGTCGACTCGACCAATCGTATTGTCGAAACCAATGAATCCAACAATAGCTTGACGGGTAATTTCGGTGTCCCGACCCAGGCGCCGACCTGCACCCCCACCACCGGGCTTACTCCGACCCGCACGCCCACCGGCCCGACCCCCACCTTCACGCGCACCGCAACCCCATCGCTTACCCCCACTGTGCAACCCGGTGTATGCAGCCCGGTGACTTCCAGCATTACCGCGCCCTTCACCTATGACGGCGCAGCAATTTTGTGCTGGCAATCCACCAACCTGGGAACCTACATCAACTCCTGGAACACCACCAGCGTCACACTCAACGGCGTCAACGTCACCAATCTCTATGTCGCCGCCGGTTCTTACCCCGCCAAGATCGGCGGTTACTGGTACGTTGGCTACAACAGTGCCGTCTCGTACGGGCACTTCGAAACCAAGTAGGGGCGGGTTTCAAACCCGCCCATCTGTAGATGCGGGTTTGGGTAGGGGCGGGTCTCAGACCCGCCCCAACAGCCATGAAAAACCCCAAACGTGG
>JBARBA010000354.1:0-2912 GCA_049792555.1 Anaerolineales bacterium | reverse complement strand
GCCGCCGCCCCTGCCGCCTATAGGAGCGGGCAGCGCGCGCCGGGCGTAAATGGCGTCCGTCAGGCCGGTGTTAACGCCCAACGGCTGGATGTCGTAATACGCGGGCACGATCTCCACCGAGTTCGGGTCGGCCAGGGCCAGCGCGGCCAGGTCGACGACCGCCATCGAGAACTCGGCCTGCGCGGGCCGGCCTTTCGAATCGGTGACGGTCAGGTCGAGGGTCAGTTTGTCGCCGGGGTTGGCTTTTTCGGGGGTGGCTTTCAAGGCCACGTTGAGCTTGAAGGCCGAAGGTTCCACCGGCAGGTTGATGTATCCCTGGCGGAAGTCCGCATCCGGGCCGAGCATGGTGACGGAGACGTAGGTGTTGGGGGCCTGGTCGTCGCCAATCGGCAGGTTGAAGGTGTAGCCTTCGGGCGGGACGCTGATGACCTGCGAAGTGAGCACGCTGCTGCGTTCGGTGGTGACCAGCGCCGGCGCGGGCGCGCCGAACGAGCTGGGGATGTAGATGCTGGCGGTCTCGCCCGGCTTGTAGGTGGCCTGGTTGGCGGTCAGTTCCATGCGCTGGAAGGGCAGGTTCGGCCAAAGGACATTCTGCGCGCCGCCAACCCAGAGCATTACCTGCGACTTCGCGCCGTCTCCGGCCACTTCGAGCATGTACGTCCCGGTCTGGGCCGGCGTAAAGATGACGTGGGCTTTGCCGTCGGCGTCGGTGGTGATTTGTTGGCTTTCGACCGGGGTATAGTTGGGCGTAAAGCTGTAACCGTAGGGCAGGTCGCTGCGTTCCCAGGTCACTCTCTCGAAGGTTGCAAGCAGCATCTTATTGGGCAGCGCTTTGTTATCCAGGCCCACCGTCAAAATGCTGAAGCCCACCGCGTTCCCGGCCCGGCCAAACCAGGCGTCGGGGCGGATACCGGCGTAGAAATTGGCCGGATGTACCACCAGCGTCGCGCGCGCACTGACGGGGAACCCGCCCGATTCGCTGGCGGTGATCTCCAGGGTTAGTTGGGTGGTATCGTCGACGTGAATTGCGTCCACAGGGATGCTGAAGCTGCCGTCTGCGCCGGTGCGCGCTTTGCCCTGGGCAATGTTCCCGCCAAAATTGCCGGCGTCGTTCGAATACCAGCCGGTTGTATACAGGCCGGTGTTGTATCCGGGAATGTCGAAGTACGAGCGCTGCTTATAGAGACGCCACTCAAACGGCAGGTCGCCGGCCGGCGCGCCGAAGAAATAGGCCGCGTCCACGTTGCCGGTGATGGCCTGCCCGTTCGTCGCCGGGTCGGGCGAAAGCGTCGCAGACAGGTTGATTTCAGGCTTGCGGTAATCGGCCACCTGGAAGTCGATGTTCCCGCCGTCGATATGGTTTGACTTGTCATCGCTGACATCCAGATAATAGGAGCCGGGAATGGCGTTGGCCGATAACGTAAACTCGCCGTTAAAAGAGCCGTAAGTAGAGAGTGACACGTTTTGCGCCGTTGCGCCGCTCGGCCCACCCAGGGAGACGGATAAGCTGCTGATATCCGCTGCTGTGTAGCGCCCGTCGAACTGGCTGCGCAGGATGCCGCGGTAATGGACGGTATCGCCGGGGCGATAGACCGGGCGCTCGGTGTAGAGGTAGATGGTTTGTTGCGGGGCGCTGCCGCCGGAACGCAGGCCAAAGTCCCCGGCGCTGATCTCGGTCTTCCAGTTCTCGGCTGCCATGCCAAACAAATCGTCGCCGGGCTGCCCCAAGACGGCGTAGTCGCCGTAATAGTTGTTGAACTGGTAACTTGATTCGCGCGAAAAAGAACCTTGCCAGATGCCGTTTGCGTCGGTTGCGCCGCTGGCTTGCAGGTTGCCCTTTTCGTCGTATAAGGCCACCGCCGCGTTGGCGACGGGGGTCTGCGTGCGCAAGTCCACCGCCCAAACGAAGGCCTGGTTGGCGTTGGTCTTCAACGTCAGGTTGACGTTGCTGACCAGCAGCGACGCAGCCGCCGGATACTGCTGCTTAACTTCGCTGGAGGAAATATCCACGTAATACAGGCCGGTGGCCAGCGGCTGGCCTTTGCGCGAGAGATCGATCGTATAGGGCGCGTTCTGGTTGGGCGTCAGGTTGGTTTGCGCGTCCCAGGAAGCCAGCTCATTGGGCGAATACGCATTGCGGTAATTGTAGTCCGACTGGTAGCGGAAAAAATCGGTCAGCGTGAAGCTGCCCAACACAATATGCAACTGGCTGACGTTGACCACCTGCGCATCCACCAGGGGCGCTTCGGCGCGGGCGAACAAATACGACGAGTCGAGGTTGATCGACGGGCGGGCGTCCGGCTCGCGGAAGGTAAAAACGTAGTCCTTGCCGAGCGCCTGTCCCCAGCGGTCTTTCAGTTTGGACGAAAAAGTAATGCTGTAGCTTTGGCCTGGGGTATAAAAGTTGTTGACGTGGACGGTCTGGCCGTCCAGGTAAATGGATTTGGAGACGGCCGCAGGGGCAACGGTGATGAGCGAGTCCAATTCGTTATCCTTGTACGCGGCAAGCGGGGCGCTAAAGGTCATGCTGACATCGTATTTGTCCAACGGGCGGGTTGTTCCGCTTGGAAAGGCGGTGCTCGCTACGCCAAACGGCAGGACGCTTTGATAGCTGAAGCTGGTATCGCTGCCCAGCGTGGCCCCGCCGCGCGAACGGGATTGCCCGCCCAGGGTCAACGTGTAGACGGTATCCCGTTCCAGCAGCGCCGAGGGTTTGAAGGTTGCGAGGGTGAATTTGTCATTCCAGGTAAAGATACCGGCTACCCTGCCGCTTGGGCTGTTCAAGGCAAAGTTTGATTCAACGCTGGCGCGATCCATGGGCTGGTTGAAGGTCAGTTGCAGTTCGGGGTCGAGCGGCAGAGGGCCGTCGCTGCTTTTGGGGGTCACGTCCAGCAGGCGCGGCAGGGATGTGC
>JBARBA010000353.1:0-2809 GCA_049792555.1 Anaerolineales bacterium | reverse complement strand
ACAATATGGGGGACTGGGTGCGCCATGAAGTACGCCGCAGCACCACTTCGCTGGAACGACGCGTCAACGAACTGGAGACTCTGGTCAAGTTGGGGCATTCGATCACAAGTTCGCTTGATCTCGACAGCGTGCTGACCAGCGTTGTTACCGCTGCCGTAGAACTGACCGGCGCTGAAGAGGGTCAATTGCTCCTGGTGGACGAAAAGACCAATGAATTGTATATGCGCGCCGGGTTCAACTTTGAAGAGAGCTTTGCGCGCACCTTTCGTTTGCCGGTGAAAGACTCACTGGCCGGGCAGGTGCTCGATAGTGGAAAGCCGATCTCGTTAAATGAGGACTCTCCCAGCAAAATCAAGACATCGTATCTTGTGTATGCCCTGATCTACATGCCCCTGCGCGTGCAGGATCGGGTGATCGGTGTGCTGGGCGTCGATAACCGCCATAATAACCGCCCATTCACACAGCACAACGAATTATTAATGACCGTCCTTTCTGACTATGCCGCCATCGCCATCCAAAATGCGCAGTTGTATTTCGGCTCAGAAACGGAACGGGCAAAATTTGGGACGACACTGACCAGCATTCAAGGCGGCGTGATCCTGCTCGATAAAGAAAACAGGATTTTGCTGATCAATCCGGCGGCGCAAAAAGCATTCGGATTGGGTCTCAACGACCTGACCGGGGTACCGGTGCTGGATGCCATTAAACATCATGATTTCGCCGGTCTGCTTGGATCGATCTCCGACAACCCGCTGGAATTCCACGAAATTGCCTTCGAGGATGGGCGCGTATTTAATACCCAGTACACGCCGATTGCAGACATCGGGGCCGTGATTACGCTGGAAGATATCACCCATCTCAAGACGCTCGACCGGTTGAAGAATGACTTCATCCATACCATTTCACACGATTTGCGTTCACCGCTGACGGCCATTATGGGCTACGTGGAACTGCTTGACCGCGTTGGCCCGCTCAATGAGCAGCAAAAACAGTTTATTCATTACATTCAAAACAGCATTCAAAATATCACCACCCTGGTGAATGATTTGCTGGACCTGGGCCGTATTGAAGCCGGG
Organism: Anaerolineales bacterium; assembly: GCA_049792555.1. Lineage (GTDB taxonomy): Bacteria > Chloroflexota > Anaerolineae > Anaerolineales > Villigracilaceae > UBA5195. Next base: position 1,733 of record JBARBA010000353.1, on the reverse strand, counting down.
TTTGATGCGCGCAAAGATGAGGTTGCGCTTGAAAATGTTTTGCGCTATACACTCGATAACCTGGGGCGGCAAATCGAGGATAGGCAACAGAAACTGGAGCTTAACATTGCGGATGACATTCCTCCGATCCGCGGGAACGCCATCCGCATGAGACAGTTGATGGACAATTTGCTGGTCAACGCAATTAAATACACGCCTGAGCAGGGAACGATTTCAATCAATCTGCGCGCTAACGAAGGGCAGGTCATTCTCGAGGTGGCCGATACGGGCGTCGGTATCCCGCTGGCCGATCAGCCGCACATCTTCGAAAAATTCTATCGCGCCAGCAATGCCCCCAAAGGCACGCCGGGTACCGGGTTGGGCCTGGCAATCGTCAAGTCAATTGTGGATAACTATCAGGGCCGCATCTGGGTCGAATCAACAGTTGACATGGGGACAAAATTCATCATCGTCCTGCCGGTTGCGAGTGAGCCGGAAACAGCGCCGGAAGCTTGAAACAACAGGTGACAGTCACTTTAAAAAGCAAGGGCCAGGTTCTCTGAGAGAACCTGGCCCTTTGAGTCACTCACCGTCGCCTTCGCCAGATGCAGCGCCCGGTTGTTCGACGTGCAGCACGGCGCCGTGATAGTCGATAATTACTTTGAACCCGGTCATACCGAGATAGACGCGCATGTCTTCAGGGATGCCGATTTCAAAGAGTTGCTCAAACTGTTGGTCAATATGCTTGATCTGGTTTTGGATCATGGCTCGGCTGAAAGGATCTTCCGAACCGATCATCTTGGCCGTCTGCTCACTGAGCAGGTCTTCATTGCCCTGGATCAGGCTTTTAATCTCATTCAGTACCTGGTGATCCACTTGCTCGGATGGGATGTGGTGGCGGAACCCGGCGTCATTGACCACATAGCAAGGATCGGCGCCTACGTAAGCTGTCTCCACCGGGCGATCAAGCTCATCGAATACTAAACCGGCAAAAAGGGCCTGGCGTGTCATTGCGGCTCATCGCTTTTGGACAACGGCTGGTATAAAAAACAGCCAAAGAATGGGGTGGAGTACATGCTGCTCCTTTTATATTTCGGCAAATCAATAATGGACATTGACCAGCGTGCCCACCGAGGCCCAGTTAAACAACCATCCCGCATCCGGGATCGACAGGTTGACGCAGCCGTGACTCATCGGCGTGCCAAAATTGTGGTGCCAGTACGTGCCGTGCAGGGCATAACCCTTGTAGAAATACATTGTATATGGCACGTTGGGCAAGTTATAACCCGGGCCGGTCATATTGGCGTAGCGGTATTTGACATAAATGTGATATTGCCCGGTAACAGTGGGATGCTGCCAGGTGCCGGTGGAGACCAGGAAAGAGTTGACAATGGTATTGCCTTCGTAGGCATAGACCATTTGGTGAGTCAGGTCCACATCAACCCAGCGCGCGCCGCCATTGCCGATGGGCGCAGGCGGTGGGACGTAGCCGGTGGGCTGGGGAGCGGCGGTGGCTTGGGGAACGGCAGTATCCGTAGGCAGCGCAGTTGGCGTTGAATAGGCCAAGTCGTCGGTGGCGAGCGGCGTGGGCGAGATTGCGTCTGTGGGAAGGATGGTTGGCGTCTCGGTGGGAAGTGGCGTGGGCGTATACTCTGCAGGCGCAATATCCACTGCGGGCGCGGTGTCGGTTGCGGCAGGAAGATCGGTCACTCCTTCGGTTAAACTGAGGGTAGCTATTGGGACGGCGGTGCTTA